>JANNFH010000206.1:0-6026 GCA_031379565.1 Alphaproteobacteria bacterium | reverse complement strand
GGATAGGTCCAATAGCAAAGCTCGTCGCACCACACCGCGTCGAATTGGGGGCCCCGCAAGCTGTCGGGGTCTTCCGCTGAGAAGCACTGCGCCTGCGCCCCGTTGCGCCAAATCAAGCGCCGCCGCGACGCCTCGTAAATCGGCCGTTCGTGCAGCAGCGACATCAATCCCGAACCGCCAGCGACCATCACTTCGCGTACATCGTGAAACGTTGGCCCGATCAACCCGATGCGCCGCGACAAGCCTTGCCGCGCCCGAAAGCTCACCCATTCCGCGCCCGCCCGCGTTTTGCCGGCGCCGCGCCCGCCGAGGAACACCCAAGTACGCCAATCGCCCTTGGGCGGACGCTGCTCAAGCCTACTCCAGAACCACCAATCAGCGAGGAAGCTCTCCCGCTCCGATTCGCTCCAATTCCCCCAGATCAGCTCCCGCTTGTTCGGCGGCAACGAAGCGATCAACGCGGCGCCGCAGCTCGGCTCTGACGGCTTCGACATCTTCCTCCGGCGGCAGCATGCGCGCGTATTCCGCCAATTCGGCCGTGTCGCGGATCGCCTTGGCGAAGGCCGAAACCGCCTTGGCGCGGCGTTCGGCGTCCTGAGCCTCTCCCGAAGCCAACGCGGCGCGCGCTTCATGAAGCGCGCCCTCCAGAGCCTCGCTCCATTGGGACCAGCGCCCCTGGGCTGATTTCTTGGCTGATTTCTCGAACATGCCCAAACCTAGCCTCGCCGGCGGGTCGGTCGGATTGATTTTCGGGAATCGTCGTAGAAGCGCGGTACTTCTCCGCCCCTGCGCTGGATACACGCAGGCTCTATCCGCGTTTCCCATGGCCAGAATTCGGCCATACCGCTAATGGACACCTCCCCCGCCTCCGGAGAACGGCTTGTCAGATCAACTACCAGACCATCGCGGCGGCATCGATTGGGCGAGCTTGCGCGCAAGCGCCTCAAACACCTACCTCGCCCGGGTGTTGCGGCAGCGCACGCGCCTGACGCTTGCAAATGCAGCGGCGGTAGGCGCCGGCGCAGCTTTGCTAGCGGTCTTGGCGGTTTGGATTTGGATTTACTGGGGCTTGCCGCGCGTGCCCGACGCCAACTCGCTGTGGTCCTTGAATCGCCAACCCTCGATCATGTTCGTCGATAACAGCGGTGAGATCATCGGCGTGCGTGGCCCCTATTACGGCCGCCGCGCGCGGTTGGCGGATATTCCAGAGCACGTGCCGCAAGCCTTCCTGGCCATTGAAGACCGGCGCTTCTACGAGCACGAGGGCGTCGACCGCTTAGCGGTGCTGCGCGCGATGATGGTCAATCTTCGTGCTGGAGAAACCGTTCAGGGCGCATCGACAATCAGCCAGCAATTGGCGCGCAATTTGTTTTTGAGCCCAGCGCAAACCATCAATCGTAAACTCCGCGAAATGGTGCTTGCCTCGCGCATTGAGCGCCGGCTCACGAAAGACGAAATTCTCGAACTCTATCTCAACCGCGTTTATCTGGGTGATCAGGCCTATGGTGTCGACGCAGCGGCGCGCCGCTTCTTCGGCAAGCCCGCTTCCGAGCTGACGCTCGCTGAGGCCGCGATGCTCGCGGGCTTACCCAAGGCACCCTCGCGGTCAGCGCCAACGGAAAATCTGGAGCGGGCGACCTCGCGCCAACACGTCGTGCTCGACGCCATGGTCGAGGCGGGCTTCATCACCCCGGAAGAACGCGACCAAGCGCGCGCCGAAACCATTCACGTGGCCGAGCGCCCGCACCAAGAGCGCACACTTGGCTACGCTTTCGACATGGCTTCGCAACAGGCGCGCGATCTGATCAGCCGCGATACGCCTGACCTCGTCATCCAGCTCACGATAAACCCCGCGATCCAGGAAGCGCTTGCCGAATCGGTGCGTCGCCGGCTCGGCAACCGGGCGTTTGGCCGCCGCCCGCTGCAAGCCTCCGGCGTGATCATCGACCGCGAGGGCGCGGTGCGCGCGCTGATCGGGGGCACAGATTACGCGACCTCGAAATTCAACCGCGTGATCCAGGCGCGGCGCCAGCCGGGTTCTGCTTTCAAGACCTTCGTCTACACAGCGGCACTCGAAAGCGGCCTCAGCACGGAAGATGTGCGCTATGACGAGCCGGTCGTGATCCAAGGCTGGCGGCCGCGCAATTACGACGACGGCTATCGCGGCGCGGTGACGCTACGCACGGCCTTCGCGCTTTCGATCAACACCGTCGCCGCCGAAGTGGCCGACGAAGTCGGGCCAGAAAATGTCGCCAGCGTCGCGCGCAGGCTCGGCATCGCCAACATGCCCGAGCGCAACGTGCCGCCATCGATTGCCCTTGGGTCGATTGAAGTGACGTTGTGGGACATGACCAACGCGTTCGGCGCATTCATGAATGAAGGCCGGCGCGTCGATGCACATTTGATCCAGTCGATTTCCAATTCAGGTGGTCAGGAATTGTATCGCCGCCCCCCGTTCAACCCCAGCCAGGTGATCGACCCCGAAATCGTGCATCAGATGACAAGCCTGATGGGCGCGGTGGTGATCCGCGGCACCGGAACGGCGGCGCAGCTTGATGGGCGCGATGTCGCCGGCAAAACCGGTACCAGTTCTGATTGGCGCGATGCCTGGTTCGTGGGCTACACGGCCGACTACACCGGCGGGGTCTGGGTCGGCCACGACGATTTCACCTCGATGGGCCGCACCACCGGCGGCACGATCCCGGCGCAAATCTGGGCCGATACGATGCGCGTCGCCCATCGCGGTTTAGAGAACCATCCGCTGCCCGGCATCGAGCAACCCAGACATTCGCCGCGTGAGGTCGAAATGGCGAGTTTCTTCGACTCACTTGCCAACGCCTTTGGGGAATCCGATATCGGCGCCTTCTTCGGTGAAGGTGAAGACGACGGCGAGAAATTTCACTAGGCCGAAATTGCCGCCGTACTTGTCCGAGAACCGCCTAGGATTTTTCGGGAACCGCTCTAAGGGTCGATGATGGCTGGACCGGCGCTTGCGCATGTAAAGGGCGTGCGGCTGTCGCTGGGCGGCGCGCCGCTGTTCGACGATGTCGAGTTCACCCTACACAAGGGTGAGCGCGCTTGCCTCGTCGGGGCTAATGGCGCCGGAAAATCGACGCTGGTGCGCATGCTGGCAGGACAGGCCGATCCCGACGCCGGCGCTATCGTGTTTGTTTCCGGCGCAGCCGTGGCGCTTGTGCCGCAGGAGCCCGACCTCGCGGGCTTTGCCAATTTGCGCGCGTACGCACAGGCGCCTTCGGTGAACCGCACAAGCAGCCTTGCAGCGCCCCACGCGGCCGAGGCTGAGCTCCTCGCATTCGGACTCGATCCCGATCGCGGCGTGGACGCGCTTTCCGGCGGCGAAGCGCGGCGCGCGGCGCTGGCGCGCGCGTTCTGCGCCGATCCCGATGTGCTGCTCCTCGACGAGCCGACCAATCATCTGGATATTGCCGCCATCGAGGCGCTGGAAGAACGTGTCGCGGCGTTCCGCGGCGCATGTCTTATCATCAGTCACGACCGCCGCTTCCTCGAAAACACATCGAGCACCACAATTTGGCTACGCCAACGCCGCGTGCTGAAGCTCGACCGAGGGTTCGCCGCCTTCGATGATTGGGCAAGCCAGGTCGAAACCGAAGAGGCGCGCGCGTTCGCCAAGCTGGAAACCCAACTAAAGGCGGAGGAGCATTGGCTGCGGCGCGGCGTCACCGGGCGGCGCGCGCGCAACGAGGGGCGCCGGCGCAAACTCCAGGGCATGCGCCAAGAACGGCGCGACCTCAAATCCCTGACCGCTGCCCCGCAGGCGACGCTGCGCGCCGAACGCGGCGCGGAATCTTCCAAGCTGGTGCTTGAAGCGAAGCACCTCACGAAGGCGTATGACGGCCGCGCCATCGTGAGCAATTTGACGCTGCGTGTGCTTCGCGGAGACCGCGTTGGCATCGTCGGACCGAATGGCGCGGGCAAGACCACGTTGCTGGAACTGCTGCTGGGACGCACCGAACCCGACGCGGGCAGCGTGCGCCTGGGACTAAATCTTGAGGTCGCCTATGTCGATCAGACGCGCGCCATTCTGAATCCCGATGACACTTTGTGGACCGCACTGGCGCCGCAAGGCGGCGATCAGGTTATCGTTCGCGGCGCCCCGCGCCATGTTGCGGCGTATGCCCGCGACTTCCTGTTCTCGACCGAGCAATTACGCCAACCGATCAGCGCGCTCTCCGGCGGTGAGCGCAATCGGCTCGCCTTGGCGGTGGCGCTGGCGCGTCCCGCCAATTTGCTGGTGCTCGACGAGCCCACCAACGATCTCGACATGGACACCCTCGACGCGCTGGAGGATATGCTCGCGACCTACGACGGCACTGTTCTACTGGTCAGCCACGACCGCGCTTTCCTTGACGGGGTCGCCACTCAAATCGTCGGCCCGATCGGGGCTGGCCGATGGGTTGAGTCCCCCGGCGGATGGGCCGATTTCGAACGCGAGTTCGCAAACGCCGCCAAAACGGGGCCAGCGCAAGCCAAGCGCAAGGCGCCGCCGCAACCCGCGCCGCCGCGCGGACAGCGCAAACTGAGCTTCAAGGACGAGCACCGAGCCGCGAGCCTCGACGCGCTCCTACCCAAGCTGCACGCGGAAATATTGGCTCTTGAAGCCCGTCTCGCCGCCGCTGACGCGTTTTCAAAAGACCCTGCCGCATTCGAGACCGCTGCGGCGCGGCTTCGCGCCGTCCAGGCCGAAAAGGAAGCCGCCGAAACCGAATGGCTCGACATCGAGACCCGCCGCGAACAATTGGCAAGCCAACCTTAGCCCGCGTTAACCCACAAGCTGCACCATCTTGCCGATGGGGATCGGGCGTTTCTTTTTATTTCTGTGCGTCGCCCTCGCCCTTGGCGCCCCGGCGAGCGCACAGAAAATTGAAATTGGCGAGGAAGGCGTTTCGCGACCCGGCGGTGTTTACATGTCGTTAAGGGGCGAAGACGCCGCGGCTTGTGCGCGCGTTTGCGAAACTGACGGCCTTTGCCTGGCGTGGACATTCCTTGAGCAGGGCGTTTGCGACCTGAAGGCGATCGTCCCCGCGCGGATTGTGCAGCGAGGCGCGCGCTCTGGTCTTAGTCCACGCGCGCCCGATTTCGCCCGCCGGACGGCAATTCCACGCGCCTCGCCGCCGCCAACACCGCCGCCGCCGGTCGCCATCGAGACATCGTCTCCGACCCCGCTGCCGATCATGGACACGGAAGGCGCCCTGCTCGGCGGCCCCTCAAGCGACACGCCTGAGGCGCTCCGCCCTCGCCTCGGCGCGGCAGGGACTTGGTAAGAATTATTTACGAGCCCAGCGTAACGTCGCCGCTGATTTGGAGTTAGGCATGTCGCAAGCGCGCTTTTCAAAACTGATCGAACTTGCCCGCGCGCCAGACAGTGGCCATCGCCGCGAATTGTTGCGGGAAGTTACCGATCTGTTCTTTGAACGGCGCGAATAGCGGGGCCAACGCGAGGCCGCGCTGTTCGATGAAGTGCTGCAAATGGTGGCGGCCGAGATGCAAGACGGCGTGCTGGCCGAATTAGCCGAAGTGTTCGCCGACGCGCCCGACGCTCCGATCGGCCTGATGCGCGATCTCGCCAACCACGCTTACCCGATCGCCGGCCCGGTGCTGCAGCGTTCGCCGGTTTTCGACGATCAGACCCTGCTGCAGATCGTAAATTACCAAAGCCAAGCGCACATCAAGGCTGTGGCCCAACGCGAAAACGTCAGTGAAACGGTGTCAGAAGCCATCGTCCGCTTCGGCGACGATTACGCATTGGATGCGCTCATTCGCAACGACGGCGCCAGATTGACGCGCTCGATCATGGAAGCAACTGTCGATCGCGCGCGCCGCAATGCGCTGCTGCACGAAGGCGTTGTCTTGCGCCGCGATTTGCCGCTCGATCTCCTCAACGAAATGTACTTCCAGGTTGAAACGCGCCTGCGCGATCAAATCCTTGAACGCAACGCCAATGTCGACCCCAAAACCCTCGAAGCAGCGCTATCAAAAACCCGCGG
>JANNFH010000160.1:0-3330 GCA_031379565.1 Alphaproteobacteria bacterium | reverse complement strand
GGCGCGCTGACGTTTACGCGCGGCGGATGCGCCGTCGAATGGCGGGCTGTTGGCGACAATCGTTCCCCGCTGAAGGCGCCGCTTGCGGCCACGCGCCTGCACGCGGAGGCTGGCGCCGCCTCCGGGCCTAGGCCATGGATGCCGGCATGAAGAGCGATTGGCTGCGCGGTGCGGTGATCTATCAAATCTATCCACGCTCGTTCCGCGATTCGAACGGCGATGGCGTGGGCGATCTCAAGGGCATCGCTGAAAAGCTCGATTATGTCGCCAGCCTCGGCGTCGACGCGATTTGGCTGTCGCCCTTCTTTCGCTCGCCGATGAAGGATTACGGCTACGACGTTGCGGACTATATCGACGTAGACCCCCTGTTCGGGACGCTGCCCGATTTCGACGTGCTCATTGCGCGCGCGCACACGCTCGGTCTCAAGGTGATGATCGATCTGGTGTTTTCGCATTCTTCGGACCAACACCCATGGTTCGCCGAAAGCCGTGCTTCGCGGGAGAGTGCGAGGGCGGATTGGTATGTTTGGGCTGACGCCAAAGCGGATGGATCGCCTCCCAACAATTGGCAGGCCATGTTCGGCGGACCAGCTTGGACCTGGGATGCACGCCGGCGGCAATATTTTCTGCACAATTTTCTGCCCGAACAGCCGGATTTGAATATCTACAATGGGGCCGTGCAGGATGCACTGCTGGACGCCACGCGCTTTTGGCTGGCGCGCGGCGTCGATGGGTTCCGGCTCGACGTGGTGAATTTCTATGCGCACGACCCCGCGCTGCGCGATAATCCGGCTTTAGTGTTCAAGAAGCCGCCGGCGCGCCCGCATCAATTTCAGCGGCACCTCTACGACCGCACCCAACCGGAGACGCTGGCCTTCGTTGCACGGTTTCGGGCCCTGCTCGATGAACACCACGCTGTGAGCGTCGGTGAAATCGAGGACGAAGAGCCGTTGAAAGTACAACGTGATTACACCGACGGTCCGGACCGCTTACACACCGCCTATTCGTTCTTCCTGCTGCGCGCGCGAGAGGCGGCGCCGGCTTTGTTCAAGGAAGCGATGGCGGGTTGGGAGGGCGCGCGCGGCTGGCCGTCGTGGAGCTTGTCCAATCACGACGTCATCCGCTTTGCGACGCGCCTTGCGGGCGATGATCCTGGGCGCGTGAAGCTGCTGTTGGCGCTGCTGCTGAGTTTGCGCGGGACCGCTTTTTTATATCAAGGCGACGAGTTGGGGCTGCCACATGCGCAAGTCCCATTGGAGCGTCTGCGTGACCCCGAAGCGATCGCCTTCTGGCCGCACGGCATTGGCCGCGACGGCGCGCGAACGCCGATGCCTTGGGTGCGCGATGCAGGCATGGCGGGTTTCACCGCCGCCTCGGACGCTTGGCTGCCGCTTGATCCCAGTCATCGCGCGCGCGCGGTGGATGCGCAGGAAGCCGGCGCCCATTCCGTGCTCGCCTTCACCCGGGAGATCATCGCGCGGCGCCGTTCCAGCCCTGCTTTGCGCGAGGGAGATTTCGCGCTGCTTGATGCGCCTGACCCGCTGCTGGCGTTCGAACGGCGCGCAGCGTGTGAGCGCTTGGTTTGCGTCTTCAACCTAGGCGCCGATTCCACGCGCTGGCGCATGCCCGCGCACGCCAAATCGGTTCGCCTCAGCTTAGGTGAGGCAACGCTTGAAGGAAACGAGGCCGCGCTTGGCTGCTATTCAGCGTTGCTGTTCGAAATTTAGCTTGGAGTATCCGCCGCGAACACATCAAGCGCTGGCGCCATATCGGGTTGTCCCTCTTCGGCGAGTAAGCCAAGGCTCGCGAGCATAGTCGCCGCGACTTGGCCGGCGCTGGCGCAATTTTCCTGCGTGTAGGCTGCGGCGGCGCCCACGCCAGGCCCGCGGACGGCGATAAAAATCGCATCAGAGCCTTCGTGCCGCAGGCCGGGAACGACGATGCCGCGCCAACGCCCGCTGCCGTGGCCGCGCCAGCGGTCGTTCTCGGAAGCGCCGCGGCCGTGATCGGCGGTGACGATGAGCGTGGTATGACCAGCCGTGCGTGGGTCCGCTTCGATCGCCCGCCATAGCTCGCGCAGAAAATTATCCGCCTCGGAGGCGGCCGCCAAATATTCCTCGTACTTGCCTTCGTGCGCACGTTCGTCGGTATCGCCGAGCGATACCCAGGTGACGCGCGCCGGGTTTGCCAACATCTCGCGCACCGCTTGGAAAACCGGCGGATCGCGCACGTGTACGAATTCGGCGGGCGAAACGAGCACCGGCAGGCCGCTGCGCTCCGCGTTGACGATCGCAGGCACGGCATCCCAATTGGCGTAGACGCGCACTTGACCGGCGAATTCCGGACGTCGCGCGAGGCGCTCCAGCACCGTGACGTCTTCGTTGGGTACCGCTTCGTTCGCGCGAATTGCCGGGCTTGGGCGCCCCGAGAGGAGTTCGGCATAGCCCGGGTAGGAGAACCAGAAATCGTTGGCGACCCGCGCGCAGGAGTTTTGATCGCGGTTGCCGATCAGCGCGCCTGTCTGAGCGAAGCTCAGCAGGAACGGGGTCAGCGCTTGGGCGCGGTCGGGCACGTCAACATAACGCGCCCGATAGCGCTCGTCCTCGACCAAAGTGGGATCGGCGCCGCGGAACAATTCTTCCCAGCGATAACCGTCAATGGTGACGAGGATTACGCTGGGGGGCGGCGCCTGTGCAAATGCGAGCGGGGTGGTGAGGAGGCCCCCCACTAGGGCCAACATTAGGTGGCGCATCTTTGTCCCTTCCTCTGCTTCTGGCCTATTCAGCCGCAGCCGCACGAATGTGGAATTCTCGTACATAGGCGTTGGCCGCGCGCATCTCGTCGGAATCAGAGGTGAATTCGGAATCTCCCTGCGCGCGCTCGCCGCGCGATTGGAATCGCATGCGCGAGAGGCAATCGGGCCCCGCGAAAGCGCCGTCATTCCATTGCGTGCTCCAGCCGCCATAATCCCAGCCGAAGCCATAGAGGCTAAACGGTTTGCCATTGGCTTGCTCGATTTCAGAAAGGCTAGCCCCGAGCCGCACGCCGTGTGGACCGATCCAGTCGCTGGTTTCACCATTCACGCCGAAGAACGCCACGCTGGTGCGCGCTTCGTTGGCCCATTGAATTTCAGCCCGCCGCGCTGGGTCGTTCGGATAGAGTAATGTGGCGGTGTATTGCTCGCCCTCGGGGCCGTCCAAGATTTGATCGACGAAATTCTCGGCGCCGAAGCGCGCGGCGAGCGCAGCGGAATCCATGCCGAGCAAATCGCAACTAAGCACGAGTTGCGGCGCCTGTTGTGCTTCCGGCGCCGGCGGCGCGGTGTTCTCC
>JANNFH010000144.1:0-2769 GCA_031379565.1 Alphaproteobacteria bacterium | reverse complement strand
TGCAATATGCTGCTGGAAATCTGGCGCGGCAGCGAGGCGCTCGACGATTTGGAACGACTCTTGGCACGGGCGCACGAGTCCGGCGATCCGCAGCGTGAGTTGAATGTGCAGCGTTCGGTGGCGCGCGCCTATTATGTCATGTCGCTCGACCGCATGGGTTTCGCCGAGAAATCCAAAGTGGCTTATGAGCGCGCTATCGAACTCGCGCGCACGCAGGGTGCGCACAAAGCGTTGGGTGGTTCGCTGGTTGCGACGGCAACCCTCGTGGACTATTGGCCCGACTATCGAGCGCAGGCTAACGCCAACCTCGACGAAGCCGGTCAAATCGCGCGCGTGACGGATGACGAAGGCCTTTCGATCGACGTTGCAACAGCGCGACTGAGTTTCCTCATCCGAGGCGGTCCGGCCGTTGAAGACGAGCAGGTTCTGAAGCGCGCGCTCGCCATACGCGATCCGGTGCGGCTGAACGCGCTTTACTTCCGGATGATGTGGTCGACGCTGAGTGCGGCGCGTCTGGAACGCTGCGTCGAGATCTGTGACGCGGGGATCGAACTTGCCTATCGGATCGGCACGCTGCCCGTGCAGTATCCGACGATCAAGGCGCTGGCGCTGATGGAGCTGGGCCGCTTCGGCGCGGCGTGGGAGGCGCTTGAAAAAGAGATTGCCGATGATGCTCATCGTTTTGGTGCGGCTTTGAGGGATCTCGGGAAACTTCAGTACGAGGTCCATGTCGGCGCCTTCGAGGCGGCGCTGGAGCGTGCGCCGCATGTGATTTCGGAAGCGAAGGCTTTGGCGCGCGCCTGGATGTTGAACCTCACCAGTAACCTGCTCGCTCTCATGGCGCCTGTCTTTACCGGCGATGCGGCGATGCTGGCGCGCATCGAGGCGCTGGTCGCCGATACGGGAACGTCACCGGGCTCCAGCGGAAGGTCAGCGTTGGCGTTGGCGAAGGGCGATTTCGCGACGGCAAAGAAGGAACTTACCGGCAGTGATGCGTCTTCAAGTGTGAACCTCATTGTCAGCGCACGATTGGTTCGCTTGCAACTGCTCGTGAGCCTAGATGCTGCGGAAGGGCAGTGGGAGCGCGCGCACAAGAATACCGCCGCCGGCGTGGCTTTGGCGCGCGACAAGTCGATGAAGGTGTATCTCTGGCGCCTGCTCGGCGAGCAGGCCTTGATCGAAGCAAAGTTGGGGTTGGCCGATGAAGCGGCCGCCAGTCGCGCGGGTGCACAAACTCTTTTGTCGGAGATTGCGGCGACGATTCCTGACGAGACCCATCGCTCGAGCATTCTACGCGGACGCGTTGCAACGCGGCTCGGGCTGGTTTTGGGATGATAGGGGTGTTAGCGCTTCTCGCAAGGGAGAAGGGTTGAGATTGTATTTTGGATGGTCGTCGTCATAGCGCCGCTGCGACTTTGGAGGAAATGAACTTGGCAGTTGATACCCACGGCCACTGCGACGAGCGCTTCTTGCCGTTCAAGGATGCGTTTCGCGCGAATTTCGAGGCGGGGCTTGAGATCGGATCGTCATTGGCGGTGACGCATCGCGGCAAGATTGTCGTCGATCTGTGGGGTGGCTTCGCCGACGAAGCGCGCACCATACCCTGGCAAGCCGACACCATCGTACCGGTCGCATCGACCACGAAGATTATCCTGAATATCGGCGTTCTGATTGCGCTGGATCGTGGTTTGCTCGATCTCGACGAACGCGTGGCACACTATTGGCCCGAGTTCGCACAGGGCGGCAAGGAAGCGGTGACAGTGCGTGACGCGCTTACGCATCAAGCGGGCGTGCCGTGGCTCGATCCGCCAATGACCGGCGCTGACTTCTGCGATTGGGCGGCAGCGACCGCCCGCGTCGCGGCCCAGCCGCACTGCTTTGGCGGCGAGCGTCACATCTGCTACCACGCCCATACGTATGGCTTTCTCATCGGCGAACTCATTCGTCGAACTGACGGTCGGGGCCCGCGCCAGTTCTTGAATGAGGAAGTGCTGGCCAAGGTCGGCGCCGATTTTCTTTTGGGACTATCGACATCCGATGTGCTCCGGCGGCTGGCGCGGCCTGTTATGCCTCCCGAGGGGTTTAATTTGGGTGGCATGGCCGAGAAGCTGTTGAACTCCGTGGACCAAGCCGATGCATTCTCGTGGGCACGGGCCTGCGCCGAAAATCCTGGCGGCACCGGCTTCGGCAATGGGCGCGCGATCGCGTTGGCTTGCGGCATCGTCGGCAACAACGGGGTGTGGGAAGGGCAACGCATCCTGTCGCCGGAAATCATCGCGCTCGCCGGCACGGAGCAGGCCTATGGACCCGATCCTTATCTTGGGATGATACGCTGGGGCGTTGGGTTCGGATTGGACAGCAAAGAGTTTCCGGCGCCGACGCCAAGCTCCATGCATTGGGGTGGCTTTGGCGGCTCCTGGGGACTGATGGACCCGCGAGCCCGCGTCAGCATCGGCTACACGCCCAACAACTGGGGGGTTCCGGAAGGCGCAAACGATCAGCTCAAACTCGACATGCGGCTGCAGCGCTTTGTCGAGGTGAGTGCGAGGCTCTTGCTGGCGCTCTGATTATCGTGAAAGCGTTGGAATGAGTGCTTTCAGCGTCGCATTAAATCTCGCCAGCCGCGGATCCATTTCGGCGCCGGCCCCTGCCAAAAAATTGTTTGGTGCGTAACCGAAGCTGACCTGCGACTTGGGATCCATCACGCCCCACGAGCCGCCGACCCCGCCCCAATGAAAGCTTGTCGGCGATGGCGCCGGAAAGTCCTTG
>JANNFH010000089.1:0-7778 GCA_031379565.1 Alphaproteobacteria bacterium | reverse complement strand
CGGGATGACGGTAATAGGGCCAATGCCGTTTAACTTTTCAGTCACAGCACGCGACGGGCTGGCGCGGACAGGAATCTTGCACACGCCGCGCGGCGACATCCGCACTCCGGATTTCATGCCGGTCGGTACGGCGGGCACGGTGAAGGGATTGACCGTCGATCAGGTGCGCGAAAGCGGGACCGACATCCTGCTGGGCAACACCTATCATCTGATGCTCCGCCCGGGCGCCGAACGCATCGCGCGCCTGGGCGGCCTGCATGAATTCATGCGTTGGAAGGAGCCGATTCTCACCGACAGCGGCGGCTATCAAGTGATGTCGCTGGCGAAATTGCGGAAGCTCGACGCAGATGGCGTTACTTTTCGCAGCCATATCGACGGCAGCGAACACCGGCTGACGCCGGAGCGCGCGATCGAAATTCAAGCCGAATTGGTGGGCGCCGATATTGTCATGCAATTAGACGAATGTCCGGCGCTGCCGGCGCCGCGCGCTGACGTGCGGAAGGCGATGGAATTGTCGCTGGATTGGGCCGGGCGCTGCAAGCGCGCGTTCGGCGCGCGGGAGAAGCAAAACCTGTTCGCGATCGTGCAGGGCGGCATCGATCCCGAGTTGCGGCGGGAATCGGCGCAGGCATTGGTGGGCGAAGGGTTTGATGGCTACGCCATCGGCGGGCTGGCGGTGGGCGAACCGCAGGCGGAAATGCTGACGACGCTGGACCACACGGTTCCGTTCCTGCCGGCGGAGCGGCCGCGCTATTTGATGGGTGTGGGCAAGCCGCTCGACATTATTGAAGCTGTCGCGCGCGGCGTCGACATGTTCGATTGCGTGCTGCCAACGCGCTCGGGCCGGCATGGCCAAGCCTGGACTGATGCTGGCCCGATCAACATCACCAATGCGCGTTTCGCCGAAGATAAGACGCCGCTCGACGCGGAGAGCGCGTGTTCCGCGAGCTGCGAATATTCGAAAGCGTATCTGCACCATTTATTCAAGGCCGGAGAATTGCTCGGCCAAGTGCTGCTGTCCTGGCACAACGTCGCATATTACCAAAGCCTGATGCAGCGGCTACGCGGCGCCATTGCGGCGGGTACGCTGCAAGACTTCCGCGTTCGATTTGCGTCGGTGCATGCAGGTGGCGAGCCGATGGCGTGAGGCTGTTCAGCGCGACGGGTTGTCCTGCGCGGGCGCATCGTCAGCATCGCGCGCGCGGTGGGGCGCCGGCGCCGGAAGCACGTTGGCGCAAGCGAGCGAAGCGCCGTAGCCGCGCAGAAAAGTGCGGCGCTGCTGACCGTTAGCGAAGGCGCGTAGCGCTTCGCGCTCGGCCTGGCTGGCGCCGCTGATGCGGCGCACCCAATAGCGGAACGGGATCAGATCTTCCGCCGTGCCTTGGAGGGCGTCGATGGCTTGGTCCTCGGCAAAATCGCCGCTGCGGTCCCAGATGTTGCGTCCGGGGCCGGGCTGGAAGCTCTCCGGGCCAAGCAGGGCGTCGAGCTGGGCGATCTCATAGGCGACAGCCGAACAGCCCGGCCCAAGGCTGGCGGTGGAGTAAGGGTATTCGAGGGTGCGAAGCAGCGGCGGAACTTCGGGTCGGATGAGGCCGACGTCGCGGAACGGCGTACGTGCGGCGTCGGCGACCCCGCGCCTGGTGTCCGCGGTGCGGCCAGACATGCACGAGCCGACGATAATCGCGAGCGCTACCGCCGCCAGCGCGCGCCAAGGCTTGGATTGCATGAACCACCACTCCAGCTCTGCGTTCGGAAGCAGCTATACAGTCCTAGTCATGCCGCGCCAATGCAGGGAGACATTGGGCTTGGAGCAGGGCTAGAGCGAGAACATGACGCCTGTAGACGCCATCTTGCCTGATTTGATCGCAGCCCTGGAAAAGGGAAACACTGCCGTGCTGGTGGCGCCGCCCGGCGCTGGCAAAACCACCCGGGCGCCTCCGGCTTTATCCATGCTCGCCTCATGGGCGAAGTCAGGAAAGCTTATTTTGCTTTCGCCGCGGCGGATTGCGGCGCGGGCGGCGGCGGCGCGCATGGCCGCAGAGAGAAACGAGCAGGTCGGCGAGAGCGTGGGGTACCGCGTGCGACTCGATTCCAGGATCGGGCCGAACACCCGGATCGAAGTGGTAACCGAAGGCGTGTTTACGCGGATGGTGCTGGGCGATCCGGAATTGCACGGAATATCTGGCGTGATTTTCGACGAATTCCACGAGCGCAATTTGGAGGGCGACCTCGGCCTTGCCTTGGCGCGCGACGTGCAACTTGGCTTGCGCCCGGACCTGCGTTTGTTGGTGATGTCGGCAACGCTGGATGCGGCCCGGGTCGCGGCGCTACTAGGTGATGCGCCGGTAATAGTCAGCGAGGGGCGGATGTTTCCGGTCAGCGTACGGTATCGCCCGCGTGATCCGCGCGCGCCGTTGGAGCAGGATGTCGCAGCGGCGGTGTGCGCGGCGCTGAAGGCCGAAAACGGCAGCGCGCTGGTGTTCCTGCCTGGCGCGCGCGAGATCGAACGCACGGCGGAGCGTTTGCGCGCGGACTTGCACCAAGCGGATGTCGATGTGCGCCCGCTTTACGGCGCGATGTCTCCGGGCGATCAGGACGCGGCGATCGCGCCCGCGTCGTCAGGGCGGCGCAAAGTAGTGCTGGCGACCTCGATCGCGGAGACCAGCCTGACCATTGAGGGCGTGCGCATCATCGTTGATAGCGGCTTGGCGCGGCGGCCGCGCTACGAGCCGGCGCTTGGGCTGTCGCGCTTGGAGACGGTGCGCGCCAGCCAGGCGTCGATTGCGCAACGCGCGGGACGGGCCGGCCGGCTTGAGCCGGGCGTATGTTGGCGTTTGTGGAGCGAGGGCGAAACGCGCGCGTTGCCAGAGTTCGACCGCCCTGAAATACTCGACGCCGATTTGACCGGCTTGGCGCTGTCGCTGGTGGCGTGGGGTGTGCGTGATCCAGCGTCACTTGGCTGGCTCGATCCCCCGCCGAAGCCAGCTTGGCGCGAGGCTATGGCAGTGCTGCAACGGATTGGCGCGTTGGATGAAGGCGGGAGGTTGAGCGCGCATGGACGTGCGGTGGCGGAGCTGCCACTGCCGCCGCGCTTGGCCCACATGGTGATTGTAGCGGCGCGTGAAGACGAGGCGCTACTGGCGGCGCGCATTGCATTGGTGTTGACCGAGCAAGGTTTGGGTGGGCGGGGCGCTGATCTTCGCGATCGTCTGCAGCGGCTGGCGCATGAACGCGGACAGCGCGCGCATGCGGCGCGGGATTTGGCGGCGCGGATCGCGGGCCGCGCGTCTTCAGACGCGCAAGAGGCGGGCCTGAAGGCCCGCGATCCAAATTACGAACGCGCGGGCGCGGTGTTGGCGTTGGCGTTTCCAGATCGGGTGGCGAAGCGGCGCGGGGCGGCATTTTTGATGGCGAACGGGCGGGCGGCGTCGCTGGATGGCGCCGAGCCTTTGTCACAGGCGCCATTGCTGGTGATCGCCGACGTGGCCGGCGCGGCGGGACGCGCGCAAGTGCTGTTGGCGGCGCCTATAGAAATGGAGGACGTTGAGCGCCTGTTTGGCGATCAGATCGAGACGCGAGCGCGGCTTGTGGTGGACGAAGCGGGGGCGGCGCGGGGGCGGCGGGTGCGAAAATTAGGCGCGATCACATTGTCGGAGACGCCGTTGGAGCGGATAGCGCCCGAGGAAATGCAGACGGCGTTGTTGGAGGCGGTGCGCGAGGGTGGCTTAACGTTGTTGGATTGGGACGAGGCGGCGGTACAAGTGCGCGCGCGCGTGGAGATGATGCGCGCACTTGAGGGTGCAGATTGGCCGGATTGGAGCGAAGAAGCCTTGCTTGAGGCGCTGGAGCATTGGCTGGCGCCGGCGCTTGGGCAAACCAGCCGGCTTAGGGATGTCGATGTCGCTCAGGCGTTGCTTGGCGCCTTGCCGTTTGCGTTGAAGCGGCGGCTTGACGCTGAGATGCCGACGCATTTCACGACGCCGGCGGCGAGCGCCCTGCGCATCGATTATGCTGCAGAGGGCGGGCCGGCGCTGGATGTGCGGCTGCAAGAGATGTTCGGCGCGAGCACGCATCCGAGAATTGCTGGCGGCCGAGTGGCGCTGACGCTGCGGCTGCTATCACCGGCGCATCGCCCGGTGCAGACGACGAAGGACTTGCCGGGCTTTTGGCGCGGCTCCTACGGCGCCGTGCGCGCAGAGATGCGCGGGCGCTATCCCAAGCATCCCTGGCCGGAAGATCCTTTGAACGCGCCGCCGACGCGGCGGGCCAAGCCACGAGGCTCATGATGATGATACCGACTATCGAAGATGTGAAGGCGGCGGCGAAGCGCATCGAAGGCATCGCCGTGCGCACGCCGTTGCTGCGGAACGACGCGCTCGATGCGGCAACCGGCGCGAATGTATTTGTGAAGGCGGAGAATTTGCAGCGCGGCGGCTCGTTCAAGATGCGCGGCGCCGCGAACGCCATTGCGGCGCTCGACCCTGATGTTCTGGCGCGGGGCGTGCTGGCGTATTCCTCTGGCAATCATGCGATCGCGGTCGCTACAGCGTCGAAACTGTTTGGGATTGCGGCAGTCATCGTCATGCCGGGCGATGCGCCGCGCATCAAGCGTGAGACGACGAAAGCCTTGGGGGCGGAAGTGATCAGCTACGATCGGGTACGCGAAAGCCGCGAGGCGATCGGCGCCAAAATCGCCGCAGAGCGCGGTTTGAGCCTGGTGCGCCCGTTCGACGATGTGAACGTTATCGCCGGGCAAGGCACGGCGGGGCTGGAGATTGCCGAAGAGATTTCACCCGACATCGTGTTTACGCCAGCGAGCGGAGGCGGGCTTGCGTCAGGCATCGCAATCGCCTTGCCGAACGCTGCGATCTATGCGGTCGAACCGGCGGGGCATGATGATATCGCGCGCACGTTGGCGTCGGGAAAAATCGAGACCAATGCGCCAGGCATTCGCTCGATTTGCGATGGGCTGCTGACCGAGCGTATGGGCGACATCACTTACCAAGTGGCGAAAGCGCGGTTCAGCGCAGCGCTGACGATGCCCGATGACGCGGTGCGGCGGGCTATGCGGTTCGCGTTCTTCAATCTGAAACTGGTGCTGGAACCCTCCGGCGCCATTGCGCTAGCTGCGGCGATGGAAGGCGGCGTCGATGTGGCGGGAAAAACCGTGGCGGTGATCGCCAGCGGCGGCAATGTCGATGCGGAGACGTTTCTGACGGTGCTCGCTTGATCAGCCGCCGCGGCGGAGATCTTGTTCGAGGGTGATGGGCGTTGGGGCGCCGGCGAGGCGGTGGCGGTAGACTTGCAAGTTTTCCATCACCCGTTGCACGTAATTGCGGGTTTCGTTGAACGGGATGAGCTCCACCCAATCGACCACGTCGGTTGAGCCCGAGCGCGGATCGCCCCAATCGGCGGCCCATTCGCGCGCCCGACCGGGCCCCGCATTGTACGAGGCGACAGCGAGCACGTAGGACCCGCCGAATTCATCGATCATCTCCCCGAGATAGGCCGCGCCCAAGGTGACGTTGTAATTGGGATCGTCGGTGAGGGCGGCGCGACTATAGCTCATGCCGTTGTGCCCGGCGGTGGTGCGCGCGGTGGTTGGCAAGAGCTGCATCAGGCCGTGGGCGTTGGCGCTGCTGACGGCGGAGGGTTCGAACTCGCTTTCCTGGCGAATGATGGCGAGCACCAGCGCCGGCTCAGGGCGCGAGCGCGCTTGCATCACGGCGGGCAATTGCAGCAGCGGATAGGCGGCATCGACCGCAATTACGTTGCGGAACAGGCCAGCCTTGGCGCTGCGCAGCGCCGTACGCGGATAGGCTTGCTCGCGCGCCATCTGCGCCAGCAATTCGATTTCCTGGGGATCGGCGAGCGTGTCGTCCAAGAAATAGGCGATGCTCTCATAAGCGCTGCGGTCGCCCATTTCGGCGATGAGCCTGAGGACGCGGACCAGTTCGCGGCTTTCGAAGCGGCTGCGGGCTTCATCGGAAATGCGCGGCGTCGCCGGCAGCGACAGCATCGCGCGCGGATCGGCGCGCAATGCGGCGAGTTGGCCGTAATAGGTGAAACTGAAGCGCGCGGCACGGGCGAGGAAGGCGTCCGCCTCGCTTCCCTGCCCCAAAGCGCGGGCGGCCTCGGCGCGCCAATAAAGCGCGCGCGAGCTTGACACTGGCGAAGAGACGTTGGCGTCGAGATGGGCAAAATGACCCGCGGCGGCGGTGGAATCGTTCAGATAACGCAATTGCAACCAGCCCGAGAGCCATTCGCCGTCGGCGAATTCCTCGCCGGAAGTAAGCCCGGAATTGCTGACCAGCGTATAGGCTTGGCGTGCATTGCCACTGCGCAGCGCGCGCGAAACATAGAGCCGCCGCTCGCGAAAAATGTCGTCGCGTGCGAACAGCGGCGCCTCTCGCGCATCAATACGGGCAGCCACCGGCAGCGCGTCTTCAGGGCGACCGGTGCGGCGGATGTATTGAACGCGGTCGTAGAGCAGGCCTGCATTGTCCTGGCGGGACGACGGCACCGAATCTACCGCGCTCTGCAGGCCGCGGCGTTGGCGAATTTGCAGGGCTATGCGCGCTTGCGCCAACGCCCGGTCGGCGCTGGAGATACGCGAAAACAGACGCTGGGCGTCGCTGCGCTGCTCGCGCCACAACAAAGCATCGACGCGCGCGGAATAATCTTCGCTGCTGAAATTGTCGCCGAACTCAGCCTGGGCGCGCGATTCCGCAAGGTCGCTCAGCGTGTCTTCGCGCCAGGACGCGCGGGCGAGCTCAATCGCTTCGGAACGCTGGCCGCTATCCTTCAGCGCGGCGGCGAGAGCTATGCGGCCGTCGCCGGTGAGCGGGCCGTTTTCTTGGCGCAGGAAAGCAATTTGCTCGCCGGGCGAGAGCGGGGCGTCAAAGATCGCTTGTTCGGCGCGCTGGCGCATAATGGTTCGGCCGGGCCAGCCCTGCAATTCTTCCAAAGCCCGGCGCTGATCGCTGAACGAAAGCGGCGCGGCGATTGCGGCGGCGAAACGCCATTGCAGCATGCGTCGGATCAGCGGATCGGAGGCGCTGTCGCGGATTTGCGCCAGGCCATACCAATCGCCCGATTCGGCGGCGGCGAAACCGTCGCGCAGGCGCATGCGCTCGGCAAAGACCGGCGCGGGCGGGGGCGGCGTAAACGCGACGGCGAGCGCCTGGGCCGAGCCCGCGGGCGCGCCTTCCTGCTGCGCCAAGCCCGAACTGGAGGCCGCCAGCGCCAAAGCTGACGCCGCCGCCAAGAAAATCGTGCGGACGAGCCTTGCGCTCTCCATCAGCCCCATCTCCGCTCTCGCCGGCTTTAACCTGGGCCGACACTGTGGCAGGAATCGCGCCAAGACCACCATCCCAGCCGACAGAAGCGCGTCCTGCCATGATTCACGGGTCCATACCGGCGCTTATAACGCCATTCCGCGACGGAATCGTGGATGAGCAGGCTTTTGGACGGCTTGTGGAAGCGCAGATCGCGGCCGGATCGCACGGCCTGGTCCCGTGCGGAACCACTGGCGAAAGCGCCACGCTTTCGTTGGCGGAACATCTCCGCGTGGTGCGCTTGTGCGTCGAGGCGGCGGCCGGGCGGGTTCCGGTGATCGCCGGGGCGGGCTCCAACGCGACGGCGCACGCCATTGAGCTGGCGCGGGGCGTGAAGGCGGCCGGGGCGGACGCGGCGCTGATCGTTTCGCCTTATTACAACAAGCCCAACCAGGAAGGGCTCTACGCTCACTTCAAGGCGATCAACGACGCGGTGGCGCT
>JANNFH010000071.1:0-1598 GCA_031379565.1 Alphaproteobacteria bacterium | reverse complement strand
TTGCGCGCCGCGCGCTTGATCTCGTGCGGGCGGCAAACAGCCGTGACCGGCGCAGCCTCGGCAAACACGACATCGCCGCCCAATTCGCTAAGGTCCGTACACAGACTTTCGACCAGCGCTGCAACATCGACCTCCCGCACCTCGTCTTCACCAGCACCTGAGCGCGCCGCCTCAAGCGCCGCCTCGGTCAGCGCCTGCAACTCGTCCAGGCTCGCGCGCATGCCGTCCCGCACATCGCCGTCGTCGATGAACTCGCTCTTCAACTTCAGCGACGTGATCGGCGTGCGCAGATCGTGCGCGATCGACGCCAACAGCACACGCTGGTTCTCCAGCGTCGCCATCAACCGCCGCGACATTGTGTTGAAGGCAGCCGTCGCGGTACGCAACACAAACGGCCCGCTTTCCGGGATCGGCGCCCCGGCCCGCCCTTCCGCCATCTCGCTCGACGCCAGCGCCAGACGCTGCAGCGGCCGCGAGAGGCGATAAGCCAACCACACCGCAACGATCAGCAACGCGAGCGACGCCACCGCCGCCGACAGTAACAAACCCGGCAACAAGCTCGCCCCTTCCGGCCAATAGAATTCTGCGTTCAGCCATTGGCCGGGCGCAAGCGCCACCGCCACGCTCAACCGCTCGATCCCGCCGCGCCGCTTGGCGGCAAACGGCAGAACCTCCGGCAGGCCGCGCTTCGCCACGCGCACATCGCCCGTCGCCAAGCCGCCCAACGCCGCCGTCAACCGCGCCTCGGCTTCCTCGTCGCGCGCCGCGTCTTGCGCCACACGCGGAATGGCGCCAATCGAAACCCGCTCGCGCCGGACCGAAGCGACCTTGAACAAGTCCGCCCGCGCCGCTTCCGGCACCCGCCCAAGCAGATTCATCAGCGCCGCGATCCGATCCTCGATTGCCCCCATGCGCTCCGCTTTGATCTCGCGCGCGCGCTGAACCTCGACAATGACAAACGTCACCGCGTTCGACGCGATGAGCGCAATCAAGATCGCGGCCGAAAGCTCAAGCCACAACGGCACCCGCCATCGCCTCATGCCGGCACCGGTTCGGCCGCGAAAATGTAACCGCCGCCCCAAACGGTCTTGATGATTTTCGGCTCGCGCGGATCGTCCTCGATCTTGCGCCGAAGCCGCATAATTGCATGGTCGCCCCAACGGTCGAACGCCGCTGCATCGCGTCCTTGCGTAAGGTCCAGCAACTGATCGCGCGTCAGCGTCAGGTTTGGCCGCTCGATCAATACCCGCAGCAAACGATATTCCCCGCTCGACAGCGCCACACCGATACCATCGGCGCCCGCAAGCTCGCGCCGCACGATATCGAACACCCAACGCCCGAAACGAACGCGCTTGACCGCCGCCGCTTGCGCCTGCGGCGGCAGCGCCCGCACCCGCCGCAGAATCGCGGCGATCCGCGCCAACAGCTCGCGCGGATTGAACGGCTTCACAACGTAATCGTCGGCGCCCAATTCGATGCCGACGATCCGGTCGACCTCATCCCCGCGCGCCGTCAGAAACAGAACCGGCACGTCGTTGCCTTCGCGCAAAGAGCGGCAAAAGCTCAAACCGTCTTCGCCCGGCATCATCACGTCGAGC
>JANNFH010000049.1:0-5039 GCA_031379565.1 Alphaproteobacteria bacterium | reverse complement strand
CAAGATTTTTCGGAAACCGACCGCTAGCGGGCGCTCACAAGGTCGTGCGGAAATGCGCAATTAAGCCCAGACGGTCGTTGGCCAGTAGCGGAACCCATCCCCATCCTTGACCACGTAGCCGACGTAACGCTCTGCACCCTCTACGCAGAGTTCGACGCCGTCACCGATGATCCCAGAGATTTCCCATCCGATCGCTGCGATCTGGATGGGGACCTTAGCGCAAACGCTCAGAATCAGGTTGGCGAGGCTTTGCTCCAGAGGCTCGCGCATTGGTCGCGAAGAAGCGTCCATATTGGACCAACAACCTGGCGCAAACTTGTTCAGACCTGCCATCGGAACGGCGGCATAGAGCCAATCGTCGCCATCCGGGATTTCATCTCTGATCACCAGCGAGGTGAAAGGGATTGGCCCGAACGCCGGATGATCCCATGCGCCAGAAAGCGAGCGAAGATCACCGAGCGAGTGTCCCTGGAGTGTTGGCGCTCTCTCCCAATTCCATCGCGCGCGGTCGCCGATCGCCGCGAGTCTCAAGCTTGGGTTTGACCAAAGAGCCGTGATCGCGGTCCGTAACCGGGTGTCGGCATGGGGCTCATCCGCCTTGCCGAGCACCATCGCTGCTTCATACCAGCCCCCGAGCAGCCAGAGGTCGTCGTCAGCGGCGTCGAAGCGTGCAACAGTCATGAGCGAAAAGCGTACTGAAAATCCGCCAGGCCGTCAGCCCTGTAAGTGTCGGTGCTTGACCAATGGGCGCTATGGAATCTCGCGGAGAGCAGACCTGGGCGATGGCGCGACGTTACTTCGCTCCCAAGCGCTTGCCTAACGATTGAACCAACGCCAAGGCGGCTACGCTCCAAAGGACAAGGGCGATGACGGCGAAACCGAGGCGCCCCAACACCGCAGCGTCCCCACTCCATCCGCCATGGCTGTCCAATGCGAAGAAGCTAAACATCACCGCCATTCCGATTAAGAAGACCCAGCCAAGTAAATCGAGTAAGACCCGCATCGGCCAGCCCATGGCGGGCGGGCGGTCCCCATTGTCCTTCACGCCGCTGGCCACGCCCGTCATGAGCATCGCGCCGATGGCTGCGAATATAAGGCCAAACAGATAGAACACCCGGATCGGGCCTTCTCCTTCTGGCTCGCCTATGGCGCCGGTAACTGCCAGCAGAATGAAGCCGCCCCAGCCGATTGAGCAGAGGCCCGCCACAACTCGCTACCACGCTGGCAGGAGCGAAGTTCCACGACGCCAGAACATGCGGGCAAGCTAGCAGAAAGCACGCAACCTGAAACCCGTCCGATTAGGGCCGGCACTCCTTCTGCTCGCGAAACTGTTCTTCTGAGTAAGGCGGGTCTGGAGCGCCGACCATCGGTTTGTACGGCGCCCAGCCTCGCCATTCGTGGTAAAGCGCCATCGCTTCATTCCAGCTCGATGCGTAAATGACATGGATCAGCTCAGCTTCTGGCTCCATTTTCGCGCGCAGCTCATCAGCGCACTTGTTCGCGATGCTAAACGCATCCGAGTCCTTAGATCGCCAGACTTCGTGGAGCAATTGAACCATTAGACACCGCACGCCTCTCTAACACCCGTTCGCAAGGTCGGCAAAGGTCCGCCGAATTCAGTCTTCGGCTGCGCGTTCTGCCCGCGCTCTTTGCATCTTGGGGCCGATGCACGTATGAAATGCTGTTAGGAGACCTAACATGCGGAGAAGTGTTTCGCTCTGGCCTTCGTTTCTTGCGTTCATGTCAATCGCCGGGCCCGCACTCGCCCATGAAGACGAGAATTGCATGGCGCCTCTGCCGATCACTGCATCGTTCGTGCGGGAAGCGGGGACATTCGGTTATTCCGGATTCGCGGGTTCGCCTTCAACGCCTGCCTTTGTTATCGGCGGCCTATCGCCATTGCACGGAGCGCCTGAAGTGAATGCCGATGGATCTGTGATCTTCTTACGCGGCGCCGATGGGGCTTGGCGTGCGGCCCTGCCGACGCCGGGAGACACCATTATTCGGGTCTACGCACGCCCAGACGACGGCGCCGCCATCATCGTGACAACGATCCAGACGGAAGGCCCTGGTTATTACTGGACCTTGGTTCGTCTGCGGGAGGGGTTCAGCAGCGCCAGTTGCGCCGTGGTGGAGTTCCCAGAAACTCTTGAACGAGGCAGCGAGTTTCTGGAGCTCATGGATCTCGACATCACCGCCAATGGCCGTGGTGAGATCATCGGGCACGCGAACACGCAGGAGCATGGCGTTTTATGGTACAGGTATACGACCCGCGATGGCGGAACGACCTGGAGCGCGCCGCGGCGGCTTCGGCGTGGGCGCGACGCGCGCGCAGGCGGCTATGAATTAATTGCTGAGAGTGACGCGCCAGAGGCGCTCATGTCCGAACTCGAACGCTTCGCGGCAAGTCGCTGAAGTTTGCGGTCAACACCCTGCAGGAGCCAGTGACTGAAATGGGCCAACCCGGCTATGATGGCCATAATATTACGGTCGGCAGGGGCGCTCCAGAGTTGCCGCTGGCCATGCTGCACCCGCGAAGGCTGGAGATCGCCGAAGGCGGTCATTCGTAAGGGTCGACCCAGTCGCTGTCAGATCACCACGAAATCGGCGGCTGTGAGCACGAGCCCCGCATCGAGCGTGGCTAACTGGATTTTCGCGCCGGCGCCGTTGCCGTCGGCGTCGAAATAGAGCCGGCCGTTGGTTGCATCGTAGACGATGCGGTCGGTTGCGTCGTGGGCTGCGCTGCCAATGTGGAACTTGCTCGCCGCCAGCACGCCGAGGGCGTCGAGGCCCGCGAAAACGCCATCCTCCAAATGAATCGTATCGGCGGCGACGTTGTAGTCGGTGATCCTGTCGTGATTGGCCGCTGTGAGTGGGGCGCTGAAGACGAATTTGTCGTTGCCGTTTCCGCCGGTGAGCACATCTTGCCCCGTGCCGCCATTGAGCTTGTCGCCGCCAGGCCCGCCCCTCAGCGCATCCGCGCCGCCGCCGCCCGTGAGTACATTGGCGAAGCTGTTGCCGGTGAGGATGTTGGCGAGACTGTTGCCGATGCCATTGATGGCGATTGAGCCGGTGAGCGTCAGGTTTTCGAGATTGGCGCCCAGCGTGCGGGTGACGGAGGCTTGCACCAGATCGGTTCCTCCGAGTGCGGAGATCTCGGCGGTCACGTCGCCGGCGACATCGACCACGTAGGTGTCGTTGCCATTGCCGCCGCGCCTTGTGTCGATGCCGGTTCCGCCGTTCAGTATATCGGCGCCGCCAAGGCCGAACAACGTGTTGGTGGCGCTGTTGCCGATGATGGTGTTGGCGAGGGAATTGCCCGTGCCGTTAATCGCGGCCGCCCCGGTGAGCGTCAGGTTTTCGAGATTAGCGCCGAGCGTACGGATGACCGAAGATTTCACCAGATCGGTTCCGCCCGCTGCCGAGGCTTCCGTTGTCACGTCGCTGGCGTTGTCGACGATATAGATGTCGTTTCCGTTGCCGCCAAGCATAACGTCGATGCCGGTTCCGCCGTTGAGAGTATCGGCGTCGGCGTCGCCGATCAGCGTATCGCCGCCGCCGTGGCCGTACAGCGTGTCGGCGCCGCCAAGGCCGTTGAGCGTATCGTCGAAATTGCCGCCATGAATCATGTTGGCGATGGCCGTGCCGGTGCGCGTCACCGCCTCGCCGGGCATGGCGCCGAAAATCACATAGGATGCGCCCGACAAGAGGCCGTTTGGGTCAGCGTATCTCGCACCCACGATCAGGTCGGCGAAGCCGTCGCCATTCACGTCGCCGGCTGAGGAGACCGAGCGGCCGCTGTAATCGCCGAACGCCTCGCCGTTGATCTGGATGCCGCTGTTGCCATCGAGGCTGGAAAGCTCCAGCTCCGAGGCGAAGCCAGAGGCCTTGCCGAACACCACATAGGACGTGCCCGACGAGGGCCCGTTGGGGTCGGCGGCGTAGGCGCCCACGATCAAATCATCGAAGCCATCGCCGTTGAAATCCCCAGCCGAGGAGACTGACCAGCCGCTCCGGTCGAACTGCGTCCTGCCGTTGATCTGGAAGCCGTTGGCGCCAGTGAGGCTGGAGAGCTCCAGCGTCGCGCCGAAGCCAGAAGCTTTGCCGAACACCACATAGGACGCGCCCGAGTTCGGGCCATTGGGGTCGGCGGACGGGGCGCCCACGATCATATCGTGGAAGCCGTCGCCATTGACGTCGCCGGCCGAAGAGACCGAGCGGCCACTATATTCGTCCGCCGCCTCTCCGTTGATCTGGAAACCATTGGCGCCATTGAGGCTGGAAAGCTCCAGCGTCGCGCCGAAGCCCGAGGCCTTGCCGAACACCACATAGGACGCGCCCGATTTGCTGCCGTTGGGGTCAGCGTACCTCGCACCCACGATCAGATCGTCGAAGCCGTCGCCGTTGACGTCCCCGGCCGAGGAGACTGAGAAGCCGCTCTGGTCGAGCGCCGCCTCGCCGTTGACCTGGAAGCCGTCGGCGCCGTTGAGGCTGGAGAGCTCCAGCGCAAAGGCGAAACCCGAGGCTTTGCCGAACACCACATAAGACGCGCCCGAATTGGCGGCGTTGGGGTCGGCGAACGGTACCCCCACGATAAGATCGTCGAAGCCGTCGCCGTTCACGTCTCCGGCCGAGGAGACCGAGAAGCCGCTTCCGTCGTACGCCGCTTCGCCGTTGACCTGGAAGCCATTGGCGCCGTTGAGGCTGGAAAGCTCCAGAGTGGCGCCGAAGCCCGAGGCCTTGCCGAACACCACATAGGAGATCCCGTGCTCTCCCTCGTAAGAATACGCCGAAGTCGCATTCGGCGCCCCCACGATCAAATCAGCTAGCCCATCGCCGTTCACATCCCCGGCGGAGGAGACGGAGTAGCCACTGTTGTCACCCGCCATCGCACCGTTGATGACAAAGCCACCGCTGCCCAAAACGCTTAGGTCGACCGCCGAAGCTCCGGACTTGCCAAACACCACGTAACTCTTGCCAGCACCGCCATTGGCGTTGTAAGCCCCCACAATCAGATCAGCCAACCCGTCGCCGTTCAC
>JANNFH010000018.1:0-1953 GCA_031379565.1 Alphaproteobacteria bacterium | reverse complement strand
CGCCGGAGGTCGCGGGTTCGAGCCCCGTCGCTCCCGCCATGTCCTTCAATGACTTGGCGCAAATCTCCCGCCGCGTTCCAACTCGCCAGCCCGGCGCGTTCCAACTTTTGAGCCCGTCCCGTTCTCATCTGAGCTTGCTTCGGCCGCGCCTACGGGCCTCCATGACGCTGCTGATGGTCGTGAGGTTCACCGGGACGTAGGTGGCAAAGAGCGCATTGGATGCGCTGAGCGTGTTGCCCATCGCGTGCGCCAATGCTGCCGGTGTGGCGTCGCCTGCAATCGCCTCAACGGCACCTGAGCGCCGGAAGTCCGCAAGCGTGCGGCGGTCGCGTTCGCCAAACTCAAGCGCGCGCACGGCCCTAAAATCGTCGCCTAGCGTGTCCTTCGTGTAGGGCGCGCCGCTGCGGTTGCGGAAGATGAATGCCTCACCGTGCAGTTCCACATTCAACTTGGCAAGGTACTCCTTGAGGGCCGCCAAGGCGCGGTCGCTGAGCAGCCCGCCGACAGGCTTGCCGGTTTTGCCACGTTCGGTAAAGAACGCAGCGCCGTCACGGCTCCGGGCCATCTGTGACGCCCGCAGCGCCCGCACGTCGCCAGGGCTCATCTGCGTTGACCACGCAACGGCCATCACGCCCGCGAGGCCGTGGTAGCCTTCGCGCCACGCGCGCTTAAAGAGCCGCGCCGCTTCCCCTTCGGTCCATGTCGCTGACCGGCCGGCTGCCGCCGTGTTGCGCACGCCCAATGACGGGTCCGCGTCGCGGTCGCAATAGCCGAGGGCGGCCATCACTTTCCACATAGCCCGCCAAATCTTCACGCAGCGATGCGCCTCCCGCACCGAAACAGTGTCCTCCACTGCCTTGCGCCAATCCGAAACGTCCTCGAGCGTGACCGTGCGCGGGTCGCAATCGCTGAAAACGGGCTTGAGCCGCTTCCACACCCGCCACCAATCCTCGCGCGTGCGCGGTGCCTTGCGCGCGAACTCCTCAGTGTTGCGATAGCATTTGAACGCCTCGCCAATTGAACGCGGGGGATAGATGGTCAGTTCTTCGGCGCGTTCAGGCGAAAGGTTGCCCGCGTCGATCATGGCAGGCGAGGGCACTTCGCCGCGCCGCGTCTTGTCCCATCGCGCATTCCATTCTTCGGCCTTCGCCCAAGCCTCGGGTCCTTCATCGCCCAACGGTACCGAGCCGAACCCATGTGCTCGCATCGCCTTTGTGGGTTGCCAAAATCCTTTGCCGCGCTTCACGACGTAATGGCGAACCTTGATGCGCGTCATGCTGTCCCCTGCCGCATCTTCGCGATGCGATCTTTCGCGACCGTTCCTGCATCTCGCGCCAGCATCGCGGCGACCTCACCAAACAAATGCGAGTGGCGAGCATCGCACCAGCGGTCGATTGCGTAAATATCAAAGTTACCCGTGTCCGGATCAGCTGTCGGGAAGCCGCGCGCAACCAAGTTAGGAAGCAACGCCAAAAACTCAACGAGCGGTTTCCCCAACCGGTGAGCCGCCAGTTCGGGAGGAATATCGCGAGGCTCTACGCGATATGTTCGTGTACGCGTTGTCATTACTTAACCCTGAAACGATCATCGCCAATAGGCGCAATTTCAATCCGAATCGCATCGCGCAATTCATCCGACCGTGCGCGAACTGCACCTTTGGGGTCGCTGCTGTGTCAGCCCTCTTTTGTCCGCTCGCCTGACTCTTCTCACGCTTCATAGGTGCATGCACCATCTGCATAATCTTGCAACGCAACGAGGGAATTTGAAACTACCCTTGTATGCGCCTTGGCTCGCCAAACGCACCCATGTCGGTTCAATCCATTCAGAGAAAGGAATTGCCTGAGAACCACTTTGGGCGCATGTCGCCGCTGACTTTCGCCTTCGCCATCAGCTGATTGATGTCTTTGAGCACAGCCTCGATCGTCGGCAGCGACGTGAAATCGAGCTTCTCGC
>JANNFH010000404.1:0-7444 GCA_031379565.1 Alphaproteobacteria bacterium | reverse complement strand
CTCAAGGCTCAAGCCCAATTGGCGGCGCGCCTCGGCCAATTTGCGACCCGCACGCCACGTTGGGTCAAGTTCAAGCACCGGCGCGCCCGGATTCAGAGGCGGCACGCGCGCCTGAGCCCCCTCATTGGGAGGCGACGGTTCGGAGGGCGTAGGCTGAAGCATCAGGGCGTTGGTCCATCCTTACCCGACCATTATTGAAGAAACACGAATTTCGGGCCACGCGCCAAGCGTACGCGCGAATCAGGCTTCTCTCAACGCATTGCGCGACGCCATTATAGCGCTACGCCAGCGCCGATCGCGAATTCTGTGAGTTCAGTTCGAATCGAAGGCGCCGAAAGTGTAAACATGCGCGACATTTCCTCCGCCGCGCTGGCGACGTCGAGCGACAGCAGCATGCGCTTGACCGGGCCGACGCCCGAGGCCGGCATCGACAGCCGCGTAAACCCGAGCGCGGCGAATGCCAAGGCCTCCAGCGGCCGCCCGGCCGCCTCGCCGCAAATCGACACCGGCAGGCCCACCGCATCGGCCTCCCGGCGGATCATATGCAGGAAACTCAAGGCCGGCGGGCTGAGAATGTCGTACCGGTCCGACACCCGTGCATTGCCGCGGTCGGCGGCGAAAAAATACTGCATCAAATCGTTGGTGCCTATGGAAATGAAATCGGCCTTGCCCTTGAGCGCGCGCGTGGACCAGGCCAGCGCCGGCGCCTCCACCATGACCCCGACTTCAACCCTCGAAGGCGCCTCGCGTCCGCGGGCCAGGCCCCATTCCAATTCGCGGTCGACCAGGGCGCGCGCGGCGTCGAACTCCGCCACGGTGGTCACCAGCGGAAACATCACCCGGAGCTGCCGGCGAGCGGCGGCGCTGATCAGCGCCCGTAATTGATAGCGCAGCAAAGCTGGGCGATCGAGGCCGATGCGGACGGCCCGCCAGCCCAAAGCCGGGTTTTCCTCACGCTGCGCCGCGACGTAAGGCAGCACTTTGTCGCCGCCGAGGTCGAGCGTGCGGAAGGTGACGGGCCGATCCCCGGCTGTGTCCAGGACGTCGCGATAGAGCAGCGTCTGGCTTTCCAGCCGCGGCAGCGTTTCCGACACCATGAACTGGAATTCAGTGCGGAACAGCCCGATGCCTTCCGCGCCCGCCTCTTCAAGGTGATGGACATCGAGCGCCAGGCCCGCGTTCAGCAACAACGTGAAGCGCACGCCGTCCATCGACACCGCCGGACGGTTGCGCAAACGGGCAAATTCCGCCGCGCGTTCGGACCTCAGGCCCATGCGCTGACGGTAGGCGGAGACCACTTGGGGTTCGGGCCGCAGGCGCGCCTCGCCGCGCTCGCCGTCGAGCACGATGGAATCGCCGGCCTCCACCCGGGCCAGCAAATGCGGCAACAGCCCGACCATGGGTATGCCAAGCGCCCGCGCCACGATGGCCGCGTGCGAGGCGCCTGAACCCTCTTCCAGCGCTACGCCTTTCAGCCGCTCGGCGCCATAATCCAACAATTCCGCCGGACCCAGATCGCGGGCGATGAGGATGGCGTTTTCGGGCATGTGCGCCGTACCGCCGTCGACGCCAGCGAGCGCCCGCAACAAGCGATTGTCGAGGTCCTCGAAATCATGCAGCCGGTCGCGCAAATAGGGATCGCGCGCGGCGTTGAAGCGAGCCCGGTGTTCGCCGCGCAACCGCTCCACCGCGGCGTCCGCCGAGAGCCCCGCGCGCACGCCGCCCTTCAGTTTTTCCTCCCAGCTTGGATCGGAGGCCAGCATCAGAAAGGTTTCGAGTACTTCTCGCGAAACCCCCGAAATACGGCCTGGATCGCCCCCCAGCATTGCCTGTATGGCGCTGCGCACTTGCGCCAACGCGGCGTCCAGGCGCTCTTCTTCCTTGGCTGGATCGTCGGCGATGACCCGCCCTAGCGGGGCGTGCGGCTCGTGCAGTACGGCTACGCCAATGGCCAACCCATCGGAAAACGATTTGCCCTGTAGCCAGTCGGGTTTGCTGGGGCGAATTTCGACTTCGGCCAATCCCGACAAATCGCCGAAGGCGCCCGAGGCGACCATTTCGGCCAGCACCATGGCGATGGTTTGCAGCGCCTCGACTTCGTCGTCGGAATACGTGCGCAGAACCCGGTTTTGCACCACGAGCACGCCAAAAACGCGCTCGGAGCGCACGATCGGCACGCCAAGGAAAGCGCTAAACGGGTCTTCGCCGGTTTCGGGCCGGTAGGAAAATCTTTCATGATGCGGCGCGTCGGCGATGTTGAGCGGACGTGAACTTTCCGCGACGAGGCCGACAAGGCCCTCGCCCATTTTCAGCCGCGTGCGGTGGACCGCTTCGGCCTTCAACCCTTCGGTGGCGAACAATTCATGGAACGCGCCGCGGGTTAGATAGATCGAGCAAACGTCCGCCACCATGGTCGAGGCGACCATGCCGACAAGGCGGTCCAGGCGCTGTTGCGCCAAACCACCCGCTTCCATGATCTCCCGCAACTTGCGCAAGAGTATCCTGGAGCCGCTGACATTCGCAGGCGCCGGCATCGCGTCCCTATTGCCTCCCGTATTTAGACCGCGTCGAGACCATACGCTGTATGCAGCGCTCGCACCGCCAGCTCCGTATACGCCGCATCGATGAGAACCGAGATTTTGATTTCGGAAGTGGCGATGGCTTCAATGCTGACGCCTTTTTGAGCAAGCGCCGCAAACATCGTTTTTGCCACCCCCACCTGGCTCTTCATGCCAATGCCTATGACCGAGACTTTGGCCACATCACGGCGAATTTGAATGTCGTCTACGCTTATTTTGCCGCGCGCGGCCTCGATCGTTGCGGCTGCGCGCGGTGCGTCTCTATCGGGGCAGGTGAAGGTCAGATTGTGCCGCCCGGCCTGTCTTGCCTCGGTTTGGATGATCATATCGACGTTAATGTTGGCTTCGGCCAGGCGCGCAAAAATTTCCGCTGCGGCGCCCAGCTGATTCTCCAATCCGAACAGCGTGACTTTGGCTTCGTCACGCGAATAAGCGACGCCGGAAACAACCTGTCTTTCCACAATTTCATCCTCGGAGCAGACAATCGTGCCGGGATTAGGTGCGCCCGGCTCCACAAAACTTGACAGCACGCGCACCGGCACGCGCTTGGCGAAAGCAAGCTCAACCGACCGCGTCTGCAACACCTTGGCCCCCAGCGAGGCCATTTCCAGCATTTCCTCGTAGGAAATCTGGTCCAGCCGCCGCGCCTTCTGCACCACGCGCGGATCGGCCGAGTAGATGCCATCGACATCGGTGTAGATGTCGCAGCGCTCCGCCTGGAGTGCTGCCGCCAGCGCCACGGCGGAGGTATCCGATCCGCCGCGGCCAAGCGTAGTGATGCGCTCGTCCCCCGACACGCCCTGAAACCCCGGCACGACCGCGACAACGCCTGCGTCAATGGACGGACCGATCAGTGCACAATCGATGTCGCGAATCCGCGCGCGCGCGTGCGCGGAATCGGTGACAAACGGAATCTGCCAGTTCTGCCAGGAACGCGCCGGTATGCCGAGCCGGCGCAGCGATAGCGCCAACAAACCGGTCGTGACCTGCTCACCGGCGGAAACCACCACGTCATATTCGTCATCGAATTCTTGCCCGCCGAGGGGCGCATTGCCGCCGCCGGCGTTGCGGGCGAGCCCGACTAGGCGATCGGTTTCCCCTGACATGGCCGAAACCACCACGGCGATTCCGCGCCCCACCTGACGCTCAGCCGCGACAATGCGCGCGACGCGGGCAATCCGGTCCAATTCGCCCACGGAGGTTCCGCCGAACTTCATCACCAGTCGAGACATGGGATCTTGGCCGCTCCCGGACACGCTCGTCTGCAGGCAAGCGGGGCATTAGCATGCGCTTGCCGCCGGCGATACCGGACTTGACCGAGCCCCTCGCCGCGCCGATGTGGAGCGCATGGCCGAAGCGCCGCCTTCCACCCTCGACGCCGCCGAGATCGAAAAATTCGGCGCCCTGGCGCGGGAATGGTGGAACCCCGACGGGCCGTTCGCCGCCCTCCACCGGCTCAATCCGATCCGGCTGCAATACATTCGCGATCTGGCGAAGCGCACTTTCGCCCTGGCCGGCATCGGGGGCGCCACCAGGCAACCCCTCACCGGCCTCAACGCGCTCGACCTAGGCTGCGGCGGCGGGCTGGTTTCCGCACCGCTCGCGCGCCTAGGCGCTCAGGTCACCGCCATCGACGCCGCGCCCGAGGCCATCGGCGCTGCACGCGCCTATGCGCTGCAAGCCGGGCTCGACATCGATTTCCGTTGTACCAGCGCCGAAGCCCTGGTCGAAACCAGCGCGCGCTTCGATCTCGTCACCGCGCTCGAAATCATCGAGCACGTCGCCGACGTGCACGCCTTTCTCGACGCCGCCACCACTCTCGTGAAACCAGGCGGCCTCATCGTGCTGTCCACCATCAACCGCACGCCGAAGGCGCGCGCACTCGCCATTGTCGGCGCCGAACGCATTCTAAAATGGGCCCCCGAAGGCGCGCACGATTACGACAAGCTGGTGACGCCCGGCGAAATTCGCACGGGCGCGCCGGCAATCGAATGGGAAGAACCGGTCGGCATGAGTTTCGAGCCGCTCGGGCGCGGCTGGACGCTTTCGCGCGACGTTTCGGTCAACTACCTGATGGCGGGCCGTCGGCGGCAATAAGCGCCGATTCAATCACCCGCGTGACGCGCAATTCGCGCTCATAAGCCCCGAGATGGCCCCACTGGCCAGGTGCGCTCAGTTCGCCTTCGGCGACCAGGCGCACCCGCCCCCAAGGCCCCCCGCCCGAGCGCTCGATCGGCGCGGTGATTTCGCTCCAGACCGCGCCTTCCCCGGAGAGCCAATATGGCCCGCTCCCCTCGTCGGAGACGAAGGCGGAGGTTTCGAAATGCCATTCCCAAGTTCCGGAAAACCGCCGCGGCCCAGTGGACGCGCTGCTGGCGCAGGCGGCGAGGGCGAACAGACCGATCAGAAAAGAACGGCGCATAACCCACCGTCGATGGCGCTCACGGCAAAACCATGGCGCACCTTGGACCGCCGGCTTACAGCCGGCATGCCGGCGGGAAGCCGGCGGTCCATATCAATTCACCACCCGTTTCGGCGGCATCGGCGAAAGCTCTGGCGGCAACGGCGAAGCCGGCACGCCTTCCTCAATCAGCGCCCGCGCTTCGTCCGGCGTCGTCTCGCCATAGATGGCGCGTTCTTCTGTTTCGCCGGAGTGCATTTTCCGCGCTTCGTCGGCGAATTTGTCGCCGACATAGTCGAAATTGTCCTTGATGTGCTCGCGCACTTTCTCGGCCATCGCCATCGCGATTTTTCGCTCCTCCGAGCGCTTGTCCGCGCTTTTGCTGGAGCGCACCGCCGGCGCCATCGGGCGCTTCTCGACATGGGTCTCGCCGCAATGTGGGCATTGCACCTGGCCCTTTGCCGCCTGCACATCGTAATCGGCAATCGAGCCAAACCAGGCTTCAAACTCATCGCCATTGGCGCAGCGGAGATCGTATTTGATCATAAGTCTGCTTGAGGACCTTGAAACGGCGCGCCGCCTTGCCAGGCCGGAATTTTCGCACGCGCTTGGCTGATCTGGTCGAGGTCAAGATCGGCGCAGATCAAGCCAGGCTCGTCATGGTCCAACTTGGCCAGCACTTTCCCCCAGGGATCGATAATCATGGAATGCCCATAAGTGGTGCGGCCATCCTCGTGGCGTCCCCCTTGGGCAGGCGCAACCACAAACGCGCCGTTCTCGATGGCGCGCGCGCGGAGCAGCACTTCCCAATGCGCCTGCCCCGTCGGCGCCGTAAAAGCGGCCGGCACGGCGATGATCTCGGCGCCAGCTTGCCCAAGCGCGCGATACAAATTCGGAAACCGCACATCATAGCAAATCGTCAGGCCGATCTTCGCGCCCATCGGCCCTTCGACGATTACCGCCTTGCCGCCGCCTTGGACGGTTTCGCTCTCCCGATAGGTCTCACCGGCGCCCAGCGTCACGTCGAACAGATTGACCTTGTCGTAGCGGGCCGCGACCTTGCCTTCGGGATTATAGAAAAACGAGCGGTTAAAAACTTTTCCCGCGCCCGTGGCGATCGGCGCCGATCCGAGCAATAGCCACACGCCCAATTCCTGCGCCAAGCGTCCCCAAGCGGCGAGTTCAGGATCGCCCGCTTCCGGCCCGACTGCCGCCAGCATCCGCGCGCGATCGCGATCGAGCCGCAGCGTCATCTCCGGCGTTGCAATCAACCTTGCGCCGGACGCGGCGGCCTCGCGCAAAAATGGCAAAGCCTGCGCGCGGTTGGCGGCGGGCTCGATGCCCGAACGCAATTGCACGGCGGCAACTCTCAGCTTCGCCATTACGTCCCCGCCAGCAGCGGCGCCAGCTTGCCTGCGCGGTCAAGCGCGTGAAGATCGTCGCAACCCCCGACATGAATATCGCCAATAAAGATTTGCGGAAAGGTCCGCCGGCCATTGGTGCGCTGCACCATTTCCTCGCGCTTTTCCGGATCGAAGCCAATGTCGAGTTCAACCACCTGGGCGCCTTTGCTTTCCAGGAGCTTCAGCGCCCGGCTGCAATAGCCACAAAAGGCGCGGGTATAGATGGTCACCGGTATCATCGTCGTTTCTCGACTCACCCTGTCACATAAGAATATCCATTGGCCTAACAACCCGCGCGAGGGTCACGCCATGCACATGCGCAGCCCCGGCTTTCTTTAAGGCGCGTGCGCAGGCTTCGAGCGTCGCGCCGGTGGTGAACACGTCGTCCACCACAAGCATCGTTTTGCCGTCGAACCGGGCCGACGCGGCAATGGCGCCAGCGACGTTGCGCCGCCGCTCCGAAGCGGAAAGCCCGGCTTGGCTCTTACGCCGCTTCACCCGCGTTAACGCCCCCGCGCGCCAGGGCTTGCCGCTGGCGCGCGACAAGGCCTGGGCTAGCCAAGCCGCTTGATTGAAGCTGCGCGCAGCCAGCCGGGTCCAATGCATCGGCGCGGGAGCAATAAAATCAGCGTGTGCGAGGAGGCTCCCCGCGGCTTGGCTCATCCTGCCGGCGAACACCGCGAGCCCGTCGCGGCGGCCGCCTCGCTTCAGGTCGAGAACCAGGCGCCGCGCATGGTCGTCGTACGCCAGCGCGGCGCGGGCGCAATCATAGGCGGGCGCTCGCCCGGCGCAGGCGGCGCATACGCCTCCAGGGCCAGGATCTTGCTGCAACGGAAAGCCGCAGCGAAAACAACATGGCCCAGCCAGGAACTTGAGCTCCGCCCAGCGCTCGGGCTCGATCACGCCGGGCCGATCATCGATGGCGTCGGATTGCAGCGACCGCGGCGGCAATATTAAATCCGACATCAGAGCCACAAATCCGCGTTTCCGAAACGCGCCCGCGCCGCTATAAGCTCTACCCATGGCTCATGCCCCCCCCCAATCTCCCAGTCTTGGCCCAT
>JANNFH010000295.1:0-9144 GCA_031379565.1 Alphaproteobacteria bacterium | reverse complement strand
CGTGCGCTGCTCGCGGCGATGTTGGCGCTGTTCACGCTCGACATCGCGCTGCCTCCGCCGCTGGCGCGCGTGCGCGATGTTTCTCCGGTCGTGGTAGATCGCAACGGCGAATGGCTGATGGCGTTCACCACGCGCGATGGGCGTTGGCGGCTGGCCGCGCGGCTAGATGAGATCGATCCGGAGTTTCAGCGCCGGCTGATCGCCATCGAAGACGTGCGTTTTTATTGGCATCCAGGCGTTGATCCCATAGCTTTGGCGCGCGCCAGCCTCGCTTACGCCCGCACAGGGCGCGTGACGCAGGGCGGCTCCACTATCACGATGCAGCTCGCGCGCCTGCTCGAACCGCGTCCACGCACGATTGCGTCGAAATTGATCGAAATCCTGCGCGCGCTGCAAATCGAGCGGCGGCTGAGCAAACGGCAAATTCTCGCCGCCTATCTCACGCTCGCGCCCTATGGCGGCAATCTCGAAGGCGTTCGCGCCGCCAGCCGCGCCTATTTTCAGCGCGACCCGCGCTGGCTCGACGATGCCGAGATGGCGCTGCTGATAGCGCTGCCGCAAGCGCCGGAAGCGCGCCGCCCGGATCGGCGCCCGCTTGCTGCGCGCGCGGCGCGCGACCGGGTGCTGGGCGCGTTCCGGCGCATCGGCGCAATTTCGCGCCAACGCGAATTGGAGGGCCGCCAGGGTTCGATCCCCGCGCGTGCGCCGTTTCCGTATTCGGCGCCGCATGCGGCCGAGGCGCTGGCCGCCGCGCATCCTGGCCAGGCGGTGGTGCGCGCCGCCATCGATGCGCGTTTGCAACGCGATCTCGAAGCACTCGCCCACAGACATGCACAGGCGCTGGAACGCGATACGCAGATCGCCATTCTCGCGGTTGAGCTGGACGGCCGCGAAGTGCGCGCCCGGATCGGCGGCGTCGGGCGTGAGCGGGCGGGCGGCTATATCGATATGACCCGCGCGGTGCGTTCGCCAGGTTCGGCGCTGAAGCCGTTCCTCTACGCCATCGCCTTTGATGAAAACATCGCCGCGCCCGAGACCTTGGTGCGCGATGCGCCGCATCGCTTCGGCGGCTATCTGCCGGAGAATTTCGACCGCCGCTTCCACGGCGACGTAACGCTGGAAGACGCGCTCAGGCACTCGCTCAATCTCCCCGCGGTGGCGACGCTTGAGCGCATCGGCGCGGGGCGCTTTCAAGCCGCGCTTGAACGCGCCGGCGCGCACCCACGTTTGCCGCGCCGCGCCATCGCCGAGCCTGGCTTGGCGCTTGCGCTTGGCGGCGTCGGCATGACGCTTGAAGAAATGGTCGGGCTGTATGCGTCGCTCGGCGATGGTGGCCGCGTTCGCCCGTTGGTGGAAGGCGCCGTCGGCGGCTTCGCCCTGACGCGCCGGTTCGTGCGTGCGGAAACCGCCGAGCGCGTCATCGAAATCCTGGCGTCTTCGCCGAGCCCAGCCGGGCGCGTGCCGGCGCAATTGGCGCAAGGCGCGCCGCTGGTCGCGTTCAAGACCGGCACTTCCTATGGCTTTCGCGACGCCTGGTCGTTCGGCGTCGGCGGCGGTTATGCCATCGGCGTTTGGGTTGGCCGCCCCGACGGCGCGCCGCGCCCAGGCGCAACCGGGCGCGAAGCGGCGTTGCCGATTTTGTTTGAAGCGTTTGACTTGCTCGGCCTGCCGCCCGAGCAGAACCGTCCGCGCCGACGCGAAGAGCGCGCAGCGCCGGCGCTGACGCGGCTTGAGCCCGAAGGCGAGGGCGATGCGCTGTCGATCCTGTTTCCACCGGCGGGCGCGGAGGTGCTGGTGCTCGATTATGGCCGCGAGGCGCGCGGGCTCTCTCTCTCGGCGCGCGGCGGGCGCGCGCCGCTCTCGTGGTACGCCGAGGGCGAGCGCATCGGCGCGGAAGATACCAGCGGCCGCGCCATCTGGCGCCCGAGCGCGCCCGGATTTCACGATATTACAGTCATCGACGCCATTGGCCGCCGCGCCCATGTGCGCGTGCGGATTCGCGATTCGGGTTGAACTCGCGGCGAACGAGTAAAGGCGCGGACCTGGGGGAGGTCCGCGCCTTCTCATGTGATCGTCGCGGGCGGGGAGGGGCTAGGCGACGATCTGTGCGGCGAGTTGAAGCGCGGCGAGCGCAACCGGGGTGAACACGACGAGGGCGATGGTGAGACTGAACAATTTGGACATTTTGATCTCCCCGAAACTCGATGGGACGATGGCGAAACTCATCAATTTGCTCATGGCGGCTGCTCCGAAAGTTAGTCGTCTCTGCGTTTAATCTGATGATGCGCCCGCGGCGCTGTTCGGATGCGTTGGCTGAAAAAAATTTACCAACGACAGTTCGTGGGCGCGGGCAAACACAAGCGCGGGCCCTTGCGGGTCCGCGCTTGTGTGTGTCACTCGGCGATCTGTCACTCCACCGTCAGCCGAGGATCAAGGCGGCTTGCTGAAGCGCGGCGTACGCGAACGGTACGAACATCACGAGGGCGATGGTCACGGCGTACATTCTCTTGGTCATCGAATTTTCCCGCATTGCGCTTGAATGTCTGCTCTGATGATGCGTCGTGAGCGCGATTGGATGCGGCGCATCTTCGATGAGCTGCATTGCCCACGTATGGCGGTCGATTTCCGGAATGTTGCGGCGTGCGCAAAAGAAAAGGCGCGGACCGTGCTAGCGGTCCGCGCCTTCCTCTAGGATCGTCGCCGCGGGTTGGGCGGGTTAGGCGACGATCTGTGCGGCTTGCGACAGCATCGACATGGCGGCCGGGATGAGCAGGGCGGCGGCGGCGATGAGGCTGAAAAACTTGGACATCTGAAACTCCCTTAAGCTCGTGACTGTGTGTCTGAAACTCTGATGCAGCTAACCTAGCGATTGGATGCAGTTGTCGATGTGACTTCGGTCACGATGCTTTAAAATAGCCTAAAAACAAGTAGATACAGCCAGTCGGGGGCGACTTACGAATGGGTGGGTCACATGAGCCGACTGAAAAAAGGCGCGGACCTTGTAGGGGTCCGCGCCTTGATGGGACCGTCGCGACGGGGGATCAGGCGACGATCAAAGCGGCTTGGTTCAGAGCCGCAAAAGCGACGGGGGCGAACAGGGCGAGCGCGGCGAAGAGGCTGAACAATTTGGTCATGAGGGGCTCCTGAAAACTGGTTTTTGACTTGGTGTCTGAACTCCTGATGCAACCAAGATGGGGTTTGGATGCACGCGTCGATGTGACGGTCGTCACGATATAGTACTTTGCAAACCCATTTCGCTGTGGTAGTCTGATTTTCAGATCATCCAGGAATCAGGCCATGGCGTCCGCTCTCTCCGCGAAACACTTTCACGACGAAAAGGCGGCGTTCGCCTGGGTCGAAAAGAAGCTTTGGCCGAACGGCCCAATCTGCCCGCATTGCGGCGGCGTGGAGCGCATCTCCAAGATGGAGGGCAAGGCCACCCGGCTTGGGCTGCACAAGTGCTATCAATGCCGCCAGCAATTCACCGTGAAGGTCGGCACCGTATTTGAGCAAAGCCACGTCGCGCTGAACGTGTGGCTGCAAGCTATCGCGCTAATGTCGTCCAGCAAGAAGGGCATTAGCTCTAATCAGCTTCACCGCACTCTCGGCGTCACCCTCAAGACCGCTTGGTTCATGTCGCACCGCATCCGCATGGCAATGGTCGGTGGCCGCCTTGGACCGTTGGGCGGCGCTGGCAAGGTCGTGGAGGTCGATGAGACCTACCATGGCAAAACCGAAGATCAGCCAAAACTGCGCCGCGATACCGGCAAGCCGCTCAAGAAAGCCAAACGCGGGCGGCGGTTCGGCCCCGCCGGCAATCGCCCGATCATCGCGCTTGTCGAGCGCGGTGGTTCGGCTCGCACCTTTCATGTCGCGGAAGCGAACATGGAAACCGTCGCCAAGATCGTGCGCGAAAACGTCGATCCCGCTTCGCGTCTACACACCGATGCCAGCTCGCTCTACCTCGGCGTCGGCAAAGAGTTCGCGGCGCACGAGTCAGTGCGTCACTCGCTCGGCGAATACGTGAAGTACCGCGATGGCGAAGCCATCCACAACAATTCGTGCGAGAGCTATTTCAGCGTGTTCAAGCGCGGCATGAAGGGTGTCTATCAGCATTGCAGCGAAAAGCACCTTCACCGCTATCTGGCAGAGTTTGAGTTCCGCCATAATGCGCGCGTCGCGGTGGGCGTGGACGATGGCGAGCGCGCCGACAAATTGCTGGCCGGCGTGATCGGCAAGCGTCTCACCTATCGAACGACTCATTGAGGAGGCGGACTGGTATGCCAAAAAAGAAGCCGCCCGATCCAAACGAGAAGCCGCAAAAGCAAAGGTTCATCGAAAAGGCAAGAGAACTCGGCGTTGATGAAACCGGTGCCGAGTTCGAACGCGCGTTCGACAAGATCGCGCCGCCTAAATCGCCGCCGAAGCCTCGGTGAATCGCTTTGCGATTACTTCGAAAAACTCCAGCGTGTGTTGAAGAATCGACCGCGCCTCGGTCTCGGTAAACGTCGCCCGCGCGTGAGCCGATCGAACGCGGTAGCCGTCCTTAAAGTAGCGAAAGTTTGAGGCGGCGGTCGAGTAGAACTCTTGGTCAGCCGCCTTTTCCGGCCCTCTTGGGCGGTCCTTCATCGCCTTAATTTTGGATTCGCACTGTTCCAATATCGGGTGAAGGTCTTGATGCTCTATTCCAGAGGGAAACTCACATCCGAGTTCGGCGGCCATTGCCCGCGCGCCTATCTCAGCGGCGCGCATGGCGTGCATCACCGAGGCTGTATTCAAGTCGCACGCGAACGAATTGGCCGCCTCTCGAAGCTCCGCCGAAGCCGATGGAAACGCATCCCTTGCCTCGTCGCTGAGGAGGTCGGCCTTTTCGTAAAAGGCCGCTCGGTGGTCAGGCATGAAGAAGAGCGCTTTGCTCTTTATCTCCGCAAAAATTGCCGCCCTTATCAATTCGAGTTCGCGAGCGCTCTGAGGTGGATTTCCGTCGCCTTGTTCAAGCAGCTCTACCGAGATTGGCATTTGCATTTCACCGCAGAGTTTCCAGAGCCGCTTGAGGTGCCGGCGCACTTCCAGCTCCGTTTGCGCCTTGTCCGCGCCCTCCGGGTCCGCCTCATCGAACGACAGGTTCGAAATGGCTTCTTGCATCGCCTCACCGAGAGTGAGGAATCGCGCGGCTAGCAGCTTTAGCACGTCAAATAGGGTCCAGACGCCCGGCTCAAATGGACGCCTCATTGCGCGCCCTTCGCCTTGATCCGCCGATTCTGTTGGGTTTGCAAAGTCACATATCGTGACGGTCGTCACCAGAAAAAAACGCCGCCCCGAAGGGCGGCGTACGAAGTGTTCAGGCTGGATTGTACTTAGCGCGGCGGGCGCGGCGGCTCGGGCGCTTCCGGCGGTTCGGGTGGTTCCGGCGGCGTGAAGTGAATGCGCCCGTCGCCATTGGCGTCGCTGGCGTCGAAGAAGCGCAGGTGTTGGGCGCGAAACTCTTCCAGCGACAAGGCGCCATCGCCGTTGGAGTCCGCCTCTTCGCTGTTGGCGATCAACATCATGAACATGGGCGGCCCTGGCGGCAGCGCGGCGATCGCCGCATGTGGGTGGTGCGGGGGACGCGGCGCCTCCGGCGGCAGGTTGAGCTCTTCCTCGCTGCCATCGTCGCGGCGGATGATCACGTGGCGCTCGACGTGCTCGTCGTCGCCATGTTCGACGCGCCGCTCAACTCGCCGTTCGACATGCTCGCCGACACTGTCGCCATCCTCCACCTGAAACTCGAACACTTGATGCTCGGCGCGATCGGCCGCGTCGAGTCTGTTGTCGTCGTTGCTGTCTAGGTCGCCAAACACGCGTTCGGCCAGGGCGGCGGCCTCCGCGCGCGTCACCCAGCCGTCTTGATTGGCGTCGATGCGCGGCATTTCGTGTGCGAACGCGGAGAAGGCGAGGCCCCCCGCGGCGATGCCCGCGGCCAAAGCTAGTCTCATGGGTCAGTTTCCCTCGATGAGAGCTCCGAAACGGAGCCCGATAGGGTATCCATGAGTGCGCCCCATTGCGGGGGTTTGGCGCCGTGTGGCGGCGTGCGTCGGTACTGAAACATTGCAGCAACGGAGCTGGTCTAGCCGTCTTCCGCCCGAGGGCGCCGCTGCGCTGTCGGTGGTCCAGGCAGTGTTTCCCCTTTAGCCGGAGCGCCAAGGCCCTAAACTCCATGCCCATGGCCGAAGCTCTCGCCCCGCCTCGTGTGCTGATCGTCGATGACGATGGCGATATCCGCGACGGTTTGGTGCAGGTGTTCGAGCGCGCGGGCTTCACCGCGTTTTCAGCAGCAAACGTGGCGGCGATGGAAAAGGTGCTGGCCGAGAAAGGCGCCGATCTCATCGTGCTCGATCTGATGATGCCGGGCGAGGATGGGCTGTCGGCGTGCCGCAGGCTTTCTGGCAAGGGCCGCCCGCCCATCATCATGTTGTCAGCCTTGGGCGACGACGCCGACCGCATTGTCGGGCTTGAAATCGGCGCCGATGATTATCTGGCCAAGCCGTGTAATCCGCGCGAATTGGTGGCGCGTGCGCGCGCGGTGCTGCGGCGCGGGCGTGACAATGGCGGCGCGCCGGCGAGCGATGCGGTGCGCTTTGCCGGCTTCCGCCTCGATGTCGCCCGACGCGAATTAATCGATCCCGATGGGGTGGTGATCCCGCTCTCGACCGGCGAGTTCCGCTTGCTCCGCGCCTTTGTCGAGCGCCCGCAACGTGTGCTGTCGCGCGAGCAATTGCTGGACTACGCGTTCTCCAATGACAGCGAAGTGTTCGATCGCGCTGTCGATGTGCAGGTGAGCCGCCTGCGCCGGAAGCTTGAGCGGCCGGGGCAAAGCGAGATCATCCGCACGGTACGCGGCGAGGGTTATCTGTTTGCCGCCAGGCCGAGCGCCTGATGCGCGAACGGCGCAGCCTTCCGATCGCGGCGCATCTGGGCCTCTTGGTGGCGCTGGCGTTTGTTTCCGCCTTCGTGGTGATGCTGGCGGTGGTGATCTGGCTGCCACCGCGTCCGCCAGGCGTCATGCGCGGCGATCAATTGATTGAAGCCTTCGCCCAGGGCTATGGTGAAGCTGCGCAGGGTCGCTTGCCCGGCAATCGCGCGATGGCTTGGCGTATCGTCGCGGCCCCGCCGCGCCTTGACGGCGAACCCCCGCCACGCCCATTGCGAGACTTGAGCGCCACTTTGGCGGCGCGGCTCTTGTTGGCGCCTGATCGCGTACGCATCAGCGCTGACCTGTTGCGCGCCGACACATTCGTTTTTCGCGTGCGCGGGGCAGAGCACCAAGTAGAGCTCCACCGCGAACGCATCGAGCAAGCCGCGCGCATCCACGGGGAATTTGAGCGGCGGAATGGCGAAGCGCCGATCATCGAGCACTTCAATACGGAAGCGCCGGCGCCGCCTGAGTCACCGGAATTTGGCGCTCCGCCCGCCCCGCCCGAACCGCCGCTGTTCGCGCCTCCTCCTCCTGGCGTTGTGTTGTTGTCAGGTTTCGATATCTCGGCTCAGCTGCAAGACGGGCGCTGGCTGGTGATGCGCCAAGGGCGCAATTGGGCCGAATTGAGCTGGTTCGGGCGCGCCGCGCTGATGATTGGCGTGACATTTGTCGTGCTGTCGCTGCTGGCGCTTTGGTTCGCGCGCCGGCTGGCGCAGCCGATTCAGAACTTTGCCGACGCCGTCCAAGCGGTGGGGGTCGATCCCCAATCGGCGCCCGTGGCTGAGCGTGGGCCGGAGGAATTACGCGGCGCGGCGCGGGCGGTTAACACTATGCAGACGCGACTTCGCGCGCTGATCGCCGATCGCACCAAGACACTGGCGACAGTCGCTCACGACATGCGCACGCCGCTCATGCGCATGCGCCTAGTGGCGGAAAACGTGGAGCCCGCGCAACGCGAGCGCATGGCCAAGGAAATCAGCGAAGTGGAAGCGTTAGTGGCGAGCTTCATCGCGTTTGCCCGTGACGATCCGGCGGAGGAGGCGCGGGTGCGGGTTGATCTCTCGGCGCTGTTGCAGAGCCTCGTCGATGATTCCGCGGAATCCGGGCGCGACGTTACTTTTGTAGGCGACGAGCGATTTGTGATCACCGGGCAGAGACTCGGCCTGAAGCGGCTGTTTGGCAATTTGATCGACAACGCGCTGAAATATGGCGGCGCGGCGCGCCTTGAATTACGCCGCGAGGACGCCCTGGCGATCATCGATGTGGCCGACGAGGGCCCGGGAATTCCAGAGGCCGACCGCGCCGGCGTGTTCGAGCCATTCGTGCGCCTTTCGCGCGCGGAAAGCGGCGCCGGGCTCGGCCTGTCGGCGGCGCGGGGCATCGCCCGCGCCCATGGCGGCGATATTGTTATTCTCGATGCCGAACGCGGGGCGCTGCTGCGGGTAACGCTGCCGGCGTGAATGATTCCGGTGGATCAACCCCATGGACGCTTTGGCGTGTTAAGCAGGCGCCGTGTCCGATCAATTTCTCCCCGCTTTAATCCTCGCCCAAGTTTTGGGGTAACCGGCTGTGTTCACGATGAGCCGGCAACTCAGGCTCAGGGGGTGCGAACATCCGGCAATGTGGCCGAAGGCCGACATATTGCAGAAATCTATTGCGCGCGCTGCCACGCTATTGGCGCGGAGGGCGAGCGCACACATCCGAGTCGCCGCCTTTCCGCACGCTCTCGCGCGCCTACCCGATCAACGCGCTGCAAGAAGCGTTCGCGGAGGGCATTTTGGTGGGCCATCCCGACATGCCGGAATTTCAACTCGAACCGGCGCAAATCGACGATCTGCTGGCGTACATTCAAAGCATCCAGCTGCGCCAAGGCGGCTGAAGGCGCTATCACTCGCCGCGAAACCGGCCGTCTCCTTCTTCCGTCACCAGCACGACATCGGGGTTTTCCGGTGCTATGCGTTCGAACAGGCCGATGTCGAGGTCTGCTTGGGGGCCGTCCGCGCGCAGAGGCGCTGCCGCGCGTTCGGCCAGCTCGGTGCGTTCCGCCGGCGCCAGAGGCGCGGCTACGCCTGGGGCGTGCATGGGCCGCCAGAAGCTGATCGCGAGCGCAAACTTGCCCTCGCGCTCGACAATTTCGCCCAGACCGCTCTTCACCAAATCACCCCAGCGCTTCAGCAATTGCTTGTGAT
>JANNFH010000180.1:0-8571 GCA_031379565.1 Alphaproteobacteria bacterium | reverse complement strand
GTCGCAGCCATCGCCAAAGCGCGCACGCTGCTCGCCGCGCCCGATGAGCCGGCGTCTACGGTCGAGCCCGAAGCGTTTGCCGCGCCATGCCCGTGCTGCGGCGGACGCATGATTATCGTCGAGCGCTTCGAACGTGGCGCTCCATCGCGCCACGCGTCGCCGACGTTGCGGATCGACACCTCATGAAACCCGCCGTGCCGTTCACCTCCACAAACGATCGTCAAAATCGTCGTCTCAAAGCGGCGGCGTCGAAGCTCGCGCCCATCGCCCATCAAAGCGTTCGCCAGCAGCGCAACGTGCATAGTCCCGCCGCGCTGGTCCCGCCGCCGCGCCCAATTGCGCTCAGCCGACTATGCTGCACGCGCTCATGCCCCACCCAGTCGCCAAGGCCATCGCCACTATCGCCATAGACGGCGCGCGGCATCCCGCGGTTTCGCACACTCGACGTTCTTGGACGCCGGCCGCCGCGCCAGGCTGCGGGCGTCGAGATGCGGCCGGCGTCCAAGAACGCTTAAGATTCAAGAACGCTTAAGATTTCCTGCCTTAGCGCCCGCAGCATGGCGAGTGTCTGTTCTTGAGCGACCAGGACATTCGGCGGATTGTGGCGGGCCGGGCATGAATGGCCCTAAGGCGTCATAGCCGCCCCTGACGTTGTCTGGCCTGTCTACGTCCGTTTCCGGCCCTTCCTTTTGCCCCTCGGGGCGACGACGGGTGACGCGGCCTCTCGGCTTTGGTAGCCAAGAGGTGAATGCGGGGGCGGGCTTGGCGGACGTTTTCATCTCCTACAAGCGCGAGGATCGTGGCCGCATCGCGCCTCTGGCGCGGGCGCTTGAAGCGCGTGGCTACACGGTGTGGTGGGACCTTGAACTGATCGCTGGCCAAAAGTGGGCCAAGAAAATCAAAGCCGAACTCGACGCAGCCAAGTGCGTCATCGTGGCTTGGACCGGCGCCTGCGTCGCCAGTGACCGCACCTACGTCTCCGAATGGGTTGAGAACGAGGCCGATGAGGCGCTGCGCCGGGGCGTGCTGGTGCCCGCGCTCATGGACGAAGGGCGCATCGCCTGGACTCATCAGAAGGTACAATACGCAACTCTGATCGGCTGGACCGGTGAACCCAACCATCCTGGCCTCGCCGCTTTGATTGACGGCGTAGTTCAGCACGCGGGCCTGCGGGCGAAGCCAGAGGAGGTTGAGCTTGCTGCCTGGGGGCAAGCCGAGCGCACTGAAACCGCCGAAGCGTTTCATGCTTTCTTGACCGCGCATCCGCAGAGCCGCTTCGCTGAGATTGCGCGCGGTCGGGCGGCGGAACTCGAAGAGGCGGCGGCGTGGGCTGTACTGGGCGCAGCGCCGACCGCCGCTGCCTTGGCTGGCTTTCTGCGTCGTTTTCCCGCTGGCCGCTTCGCCGACGAGGCCGAGGCGCGCATTCATGCCCTTGAGCGGACGCCCCGGAAGCCAGCAACACCCGCTTATGAGCATACGGGCGCCGCTCCCATATCGGTGCCTTTTCGTTCGCCGAAATGGGCGCTCCCCGTAGCCGCTGACGATGCAAGTGCAGATGGAGAAATCGCTGTCGAGGCAGTCCGCGGCGGTCTGCTTGACACGGTCCGAAACATTCTGGCGATTGATGCTAATGGGGCAAACACGCTAATTTCTGTCGCGGGACGTGGCATCGTACTCGATGAGCCCTCAGTTGTTGCTTTTCGCGTGAGAGAGGGCAAACGCGACCTCTATGCCATGGGTGCTGAAGCGCGGTACCCAATCGGGCATGAAGGGGCGGCGCTTGAGATAGTACATCCACTAAGCGACAGCCAAGTGTTGGACCCAAAAGTCGCGCGTGAGATGCTGCGTGGATTCATCAACAAAGTGCGCGGGCGCTCCAAGTTGATCTCGCCCCGTCTGCTTTTGCCGGTTTCGGCCGGCGCGACGGGGGCAATGCGTGCGACTTGGCGTGAGGTCGTCCAGCCGTTGGCATCTAGGGTTGATTTAATGACACGATCGTGTGCGGCGGCCGTAGGCGCAGGACTCAAGATTGGCGATTCCTACCCGAACATGGTCATTGATGTTGGACATACCACTACAGAAATTGGGGTGTTCGCGCTCGGTCGCTTGATGCAATCCGCGGTGGTGCAAGTTGGCCGCGCCGCATTCGACGCCGCAATCAAGCGCTATTTTGGGGATAGTGAGGGGCTGCTGGTAGGCGAGAAGGAAGTTGGCGCGGCCATACGAGGTGTTGAGGGCTCGCCCCGCGTTACTATGACGGTCCGAGGGCGAGATGTCGCGACGATGGTGCCACGCGAAATCGCAGTCGACCAGGCGATGATCGCGGCGGCCGTTTCCCCGGTGGTCGAGCAGCTTGTTTCGAACATACGTGGTGTATTGGATCGGCTCAATCCCGAACTTTCAGCAGATCTGCACGGTCTGGTTCTTACCGGCGATGCCGCATTGCGTCCTATCTTTGATGAAATCTTGCAGAAAGAACTCGGTCTTCATGTCGTCGTTTGCGACGATCCAGGACGCGCCGTCGTTAGAGGACTCATGTGTCTGACGGGCCATTGTTGATCTTCCCTCGAAAAAGTGGACGCGGTTTACGCGATCCGGCGCCCACCCGCGACCAACGCTGAATGGCGCGAAATGATTAGCAAGCGTGGGTCAGAGGAAAACACATTGATCAAGCGCGAACGGATGCAGCGAGTGACCTGGCCTGACAATTCTCTTTGCTTTGCGAGCAGTCGACGCAATTCCGCCCGCTCGCGTTCGCGCCGGCCGGTGCTGCGGGCGGCCAGGGTATTGAGCATCGTATCGAGACGAACCGGGTCGAGCACTTGGTCGCAAACGGCGTCCGTGACAATGTCGTCGAGCGTCTGCATCGCGATGGCGGCGCCGCCGCAAGCGGTTGCACCAATATCGGCTTTGCGCGAGCAGACGTAATACCAATAGCGCCCGTATTTTCCGGTGCGGCTACGCATCGCCGCGCCGCATTGGCCGCAGCGGGCGACGCCGCTGAGCAGCACGGCGCTGTTGGTGAGGCGCGGCGGCTTGTTCATCGGCGCGCGGGCGTTCAATTGCGTCTGCACCGCGTGAAAGACATCGTCGTCAATGATCCGCGGCGCCTCGACCGCAACCCAGCACTCGCGCGCGCGCGGTTTGCCCGTGCGGCTGTCGCGCCGATTGAAATATTGCACGCCGATATAGGTGCTGCGGGTGAGCATCAGATGCACGGTTTGAGTTCGGAAGGGGCGACCGCGCGCTGCTTTAGTCCCAAGGCGTTCAAAGCGGAGGTCGGAGCGCCATTCGAAAAATGCCGTGCTAACCTAAACGGATGAACCCTGGTGAGAATCTCGAGCTCCTGGCGCGCGGCGGCGCGGTCGGCGCGTTCGTTGGCCTTGCTTTGCTGAGCGCGCGCGGAAAGCGCACGCCCGCGCGCATGACCGGCGCGCTCTTCTGCCTCGGGGCCGCGGCGCATACGCTGACGCAAGTGCCCAGCGTTGAGGCGGCGCTAGGCTTCATGTGGTGGCCGGTTTGGTCGTTCTCGGCCATGGGCGCTGGCCTGTTCTGGGCGTTCGCACTCGAATTGTTTGAGGATGGCGGCGTGCTCGATGTGCGCCGTCTCGCGCCGGCTCTGGCGCTCCTCGCCTTGGGTGCGGCTGCCGCCTCTGCTTCGGAGAGCGCCCAGCGCAATCTCTATCTTGCCCACAATATCCTCGGCGCTGGCCTCATCGCGCATGTGCTCTTTCTAATTGCGCGCGGTTGGCATGGTGACCTCGTGGAGACCCGCCGACGGCTTCGCGGGCCGATCTTGGTTACGGCCACCATCTACGCACTAGCGGTCATCGCGGTGCAGACCGGGGAGCTTTTTGTGGGATCAGCGCAAGCTTTGTCGCCGATCGCTGCCGCCGCATTGCTTCTGCTGGGCCTGCTTTCGCTGGTTGCATTCGCACGCATGGAGCCGAGCCTGTTCGGCGCGCCGGCAGCGATGCCTGCGCCCGTGCCGCCTCTGACCAACGCTTCCCCGCCCGACCACGCGGACGCCCAAGCAATCGCGGCGCTTGACCGGTTGATGCGCGAAGAGCGCGCCTATCGCGAGGAGGGCCTGACCATCGCGGCGCTGGCGGTGCGCCTCAGGCTGCCTGAGCATCGCTTGCGTAAACTGGTCAATCAGCATCTCGGCCACCGCAATTTCAGCGCCTACCTCAACCAATGGCGGATCGGCGAGGCCAAGGCGGCGCTGGCTGATCCAACCCAACGCGAAGTGCCGATTTCGACCATCGCGCTCGATGCCGGCTTTGCCTCCCTGGGGCCGTTCAACCGCGCCTTCAGGGCTGAAACCGGCCAAACGCCTTCTGAGTTTCGCGATTTCGCGCTCACAGAAACGCCTTGACCTGAAGGGCGATTTTCAGAATCGACGCGCCGTTTTCGCAATCGGCTAGCCGACTTTCAAGCGCGGCGAGATGCGGTCGCGCGCTTGGCCCATGGTCGCGGATGCCGGAATGGTCCGGCGCAAAGAGCGCGAGCCACATGCCACCTGATTTCAATCTCTGGCGCGAATTTACCGCAATCTTCCCGATCATCTTCAGCATTGAGGCCGGCCGCTACCTGATCAGTGCGGGTCTGGTCAGCCTCATCATCTGGGCGTTCTGGCGGGGCCATTACGCGGCGCGTAAAATCCAGGCGCGCAAAGCCGAGCCCGAAGATTATCGGCGCGAAGTTTTCGTCTCGCTGCGCACGGCGTTCATATTCTCCTGCGTCGGCTTTGGCATGTACGTCGCCTACAAATCCGGCTGGCTCACCATTTACCAGGACTTCGCGGTTAAGGGCCCACTTTACTTCACTGTCACGCTGGTGGCGATGATCCTTGCCCAGGACGCCTATTTCTATTGGACGCACCGGGCCATGCATCATCCACGTCTGTTCCGGACGTTTCACTGGACCCACCACAAATCCAAGACCCCGACGCCCTGGACGGCCTACGCCTTCGATGCTCCTGAAGCGCTGGTGATGGTCGCGTTCGTGCCGCTCTGGGCCGCGCTCGTGGCAATGCATGATCTCGCCATCTTCGCGTTCGTCACCTGGCAAATCGTGCGCAACGTCATGGGCCATGCAGGCGTCGAGATGCACCCGGTATCGGGCAAACCCTCGGCGCTGTTTGGCTGGTGGAACACGACGACCCACCATGACCTCCACCACCAGAACGGGCGCAGCAATTACGGCCTCTATTTCTCCTGGTGGGATCGCTGGATGGGCACCGAGCATCCCGATTACCAAGCCGAGGTCGCCGCGTTCGCCATGTGCCCGGTCCGGCGGAAGAAACCAGTGCGCGTCGGCGCAAACATCGTGGCGCTTGCGGCGCTGGCGCTCACTTCTGGCGGGGCCATTCCCAACGAAGCGCGCGCGCAGCCAAACGCCGCCATCACCGGCAATTGGGGGACGCGCGGTTTCGGTTCCGTCGTTCACCTCCGTCCCTGCGCGGGCGCGGCGGAAACGATGTGCGGGCGCATCGTCTGGCTCTGGGAGCCGAACGATTCCGAGGGGCGTCCCCGCATCGACAATCACAATCCTGACCGGCGCTTACGCGCCCGTTCGTTGGTCGGCGTCGAAATCGTGCGAAATCTGCGCGAAACCGCGCCGGGCGTTTGGGGCGAGGGCTCGATCTACAATCCCGACGACGGTCGCACCTACACGGGCGCATTACGCGTCCGCAACGGCGCACTAGAGCTGCGCGGCTGCGCACTTGGCTTGTTCTGCCAAACCCAGATCTGGCGCCGGCCCAATGATGTCTTTCAAGCAGTGCGGAGCCTGGAACAATGAGCGCCTCCAAACAATCGACCCGCAACAGCGCAATGGTCTACCTGCCACTAGCGCTGCATCTCATTCCAACGCTCGGCATCGGCTATTTCATCGTCATCCCGCAAAGCTGCATTGCCGGCGTCAACGAACTGACGATCGGCTTCGCGGCGGCAAATCTCGGATTTGTGCTGAGCTATGTTGGCGGTGTGCGATTGGCGCGAAAGCAGGGAGGCGCCCGTGCGTAGGTCGCGCTTCATCGCCGAACAAGCGCGCCATGCGCATGGCGTACTGGGACGGCTCGTCGCTTTCATCATGGCGCACGAGACTTGGGGCGAAAACCTGAGAGCGATAGAGGGGCTGGACGTCCAAGCCGGCGATCACGTGCTCGACATCGGCTGCGGGCATGGTCGCAGCCTAGCCGAACTCGCCAAGCGCGCAACATCGGGACATGTCGCGGGCGCCGATCCTTCCGATCTGATGGCAGAGATCGCCGTTAGGCGAAATCGCGCATTGGTGAAATCGGGGCGCGTCAAGGTGGCGGTCGCAACAGCATCAGACCTGCCATTTGCGGACGCCGAGTTTGACAAGGCGTTGTGCGTCCACGTGCTTTATTTCTGGAAAGATCTGCGCGCCGGCCTTCGCGAGATCGCACGCGTGATGAAGCCGGGCGCGCGTCTCGCGCTCGTCTTCCGCACCGCCGCGAATGTAGCCGCCGTGCGCGCCTTTCCCGGTGAGGTCTATCGGTTTCCGGTGTTGAAGGATGTTGTTGCCGAACTGGCGGCCGCGGGACTCGTTGTCCATGAAGACACAGGGCTCTGCGCAGAAGCCATGGTCGAACCGATACTGCTCGTGGCAACCAAGTCCCCCGCCTGACGTGAGGCACGAGCCGAAGCGACCGCATCATTACCGGCGACAGGATTGGATCGGGCCGCCCTCTGTAAGAAGATGGTGGGCGGGGCGCCGGTAACCTAATAAGGCGATCCCAATGCTTTGCGCCCATCTTGATAAAGCGGGTCGTGGCAGCGCATATCGCCTATGACCTCGCCATCCATGCCGCGCCCCAAAATACCGCGAACGGTTTGGGCGCTCGGCTTCGTGAGTCTGTTCATGGATATCTCATCGGAGATGATCCATGCGCTGTTGCCCTTGTTCCTAACCGTGGGCCTGGGCGCAAGCGTTGTAGTAGTGGGGTTGATCGAGGGCGTCGCTGAGGCAACTGCGTCGATAGCGAAGGTGTTCTCCGGCTATCTGTCCGACCGCATCGGCAGGCGAAAACCACTGATCTTGGTCGGCTACGCCCTCGGTGCTTTGTCGAAGCCGTTCTTCGCGCTCGCCGGCGCACCGCTCATGGTGTTCGTTGCGCGCTTCGCGGATCGCATCGGAAAAGGGCTGCGCGGTGCGCCCCGTGATGCGTTGGTGGCCGACGTCACGCCGGAGTCGATACGGGGGCGTGCTTATGGAGTGCGCCAGGCACTCGACACGGCGGGCGCATTCGTCGGGCCGTTGGTGGCAATTGCCCTTATGGCCTGTTTTGCCAACGACATGAGAACGGTGTTCTGGTTTGCCGTCATACCGGCTGGGCTAGCGGTTCTATGCGTGCTGATTGGCGTGGAAGATCGTGCTGCAGGACCGGAAGAGAAGCGCTCGCGGCCGCCAATTCGTTTGGCTGACCTGCGCGGGCTTAGTGGCACTTTCTGGAGTGTCGTCGCGATTGGCGTTGTTTTCACGCTGGCGCGCTTTAGTGAGGCGTTTTTGGTCTTGAAGGCCAACGGTGAAGGGTTGCCCCTCACTCTGGCTCCGCTTGTTCTGGTTGCCATGAACGTCGTCTATTCGCTGGGCGCCTATCCTGCGGGAGTGTGGTCGGATGAAGCGTCGCCGAGGGGGTTGTTGCTTTGGGGCTTGGTCGCCCTGATCTTCGCCGACTTGGCGCTGGCTCTGGCGCCGGGCGTATTTGGCGCATTTGTTGGCATCGCATTGTGGGGCGCGCACCTGGCGCTAACACAGGGCTTGCTTGCAAAGCTTGTGGCGCAGAGCGCGCCACCTGATTTGCGAGGATCAGCCTTTGGCTTGTTCAACCTCGCCACTGGCGTGGCGATGCTCGCCGCCAGCGCGATAGCAGGTCTTCTCTGGGAAGGCATTGGACCGGCGGCGACGTTTCTTGGAGGCGCAGGTTTTGCCGTCCTCGCGGTGGTCTTGCTCGCTCTTCTCGGCGGCCAAAAGAGCGCACCATAATTCTAGGCTGCGACTGGTCGTTTCCGGCGAGTTTGAGCCTGAGCGCCCGCAGCATGGCGAGTGTCTGTTCTTGAGCGACTAGGACATTCGGCGGATTGTGGCAGCCCCGGCATGAATGGCCCTTTCGAGACGGACAACGAGCGCAATGATGGCCCGTCTTGGTCGATGCAAACTGACTAGACCAAGTGGTTAACGGCATCCCCGGGCCGGGGTGGCAGATTGACGAAGTCTCGACATCTCCCCACTATGATTGTTGCATGCGCCGTCTTTGGCTGACCCTTTTGCTTGCGTTTTCGCTGGCCGCGAGCGGCTTTGCGGGCGCCGCCTTGGCGTCGGACTGCCCGATGCAGGCGGCGGCGCAGCACGATTGCTGCCCCGATGGGGGCAGTCACGACGATCCCACTCAAGCGGGGATGGACGGCTGCATGGCAGGGATGGCGTGCCGGTCAGCGCCTGCCGTGACCCCGTCGCTGGCGCCGATCCGTTTGTCGGCGCCGCCCATGCGAGTAGACGAGCCGGGCGTCGGCGAGCCATAGCCGCCGCGCGGGCCGCGGC
>JANNFH010000270.1:0-2270 GCA_031379565.1 Alphaproteobacteria bacterium | reverse complement strand
AGATCGCTGAATTGGTGGAGCGCTACGACATCATCCCTCGGATGCGCATTGTAACGCCGATCGCGCTTCGCATTCCCGGCTTCTTCAAGACCGTAAATCCATTGTGGCCGCCATACCTGCTGCGCGACACCTTTCGCATCTCACAGATGCACGCGATCCCGTACCGTTGGCCGCGCCCTGATCCGATCGTTATGGACGTTGCGGCAGGGGAAGTTGCAACTGAGCAACCCTACATCCACCGCGTCAGCCGCATGGGCGCCGCAGCCGAGCGGGCAGGCCGCGGATTTGCCTTCGCGCGCCGCGCTTCGCACGCGATTTGGTCAGGCGAAGTGAACGATTGGCATGCCGGCGAACATCTCGCGCGCGCCGCGGAGGGCGCGGGCCTCGACGCCGCGGCGCTAGAGGCGGAAATCATCGCTGACGCAGCGGCGCTGGACACCGAAATCGCCCGCAACGAAGCCGAGCAGCGCGCCGCCGGCCATTGGGGCGTCCCGCTGTTCGTGTTCGAGGACGAACCCTTTTTTGGCCAGGACCGGATCGAGGCCCTGATCTGGCGCATGCGCCAATCCGGGCTGGAAGACCGACCCGCCCCGCTTGACGGCGCCGCCATATCGCGCTGACCTCCCGTCGGCGATTACGCGGCCGTGGGGAGAGCTGGGATGTCACGACGCTTGGTGTTCGGTGCGGTCGGCGCTGCGGTGCTCCTTGTCGCGGCGTTGGCGGCGTTCGGCGCGACCCGTTGGGATTGGTTTGGCCAGGCGCGCGGCGCAGGAACCATCGAGGGCGCCGCGCTTTCCGCTGCTGCGATCGAAGCGCGCGCGCGGCTGCAATCGTCGAGCGCGGCAGCTTTGGGTGAGACCGAGGACGACCGCATCTTGTTCGGCGATCTGCATGTCCACACCACTTTTTCGACCGACGCGTTTGTCTGGTCGTTGCCGATCTTTGGCGGCGAAGGGGTTCACCCCTTGGCAGACGCGTGTGATTTCGCGCGTTATTGCTCGCAGCTCGATTTTTGGGCCGCGACCGACCATGCCGAGGCAATGACGCCGATCCGGTGGGCGGAAACGCGCCAGTCGCTGCGCCAGTGCAATGCCGTGTCCGGCGACGCCCAAAACCCCGACACCGCCGCTTTCGTCGGCTTCGAATGGACCCAAGTCGGGCGCACGCCGACGGACCATTACGGACACAAGAACATCATCTTTCCTGGCCTGCAGGACGAGGATCTGGCGCAGCGCGCTATCGCCGCGGCGGGCGTCGCCTCACAGACCTTACGTGGATCGCCAGTCACGCTCAATCGCTGGCTGCCCTTTCTGGATTGGCGCAATCGCCAGGACTATTTCGACTTTCAGCACTATCAACGCGAGATTCGCGCTGTGCCCGATTGCCCGCCGGATGTCCCCTCACGCGACCTTCCGGCCAATTGTTTTGAGCAAGCCGCGACCCCTGGGGAATTGGTTGAGCGCCTGGATTCTCAGGGGCTCGATTACCTGCTGATCCCGCATGGCACATCGTGGGGCTTCTACACCCCGCCGGGCTCCACTTATGACAAGCAGCTCGAGGCGGCCCAGTATCCCGAGCGGCAAGCCTTGATCGAGGTGATGTCCGGCCACGGCAATTCGGAGGAGTTTCGCAATTGGCGCGAGGTCACGCTCGCCGCCGACGGGCTATCCGGCGAATGCCCAGCTCCCACGGCCGATTACGAACCGTCCTGCTGGCGCGCCGGCGAGATTATCCGTGAACGCTGCCACGCGGCCGGCCAGCCCGATGGGGTTTGCGAGACCCGCGCGGTGGAAACGCGCCTGCGGGCGGCCAATCTCGGCGTCGCCTATCATTTGCTGGTCCCGGGAACATCGCCGACCGACTGGCTCGAATCCGGGCAGTGCCGCGATTGCTTCGTGCCGCCGTTCTCGCACCGCCCACGCACCAGCGTGCAATACGGCTTGGCCATCACTAATTTCGACGATCCCGCGAACCCACGCCGCTTTCGCTGGGGCTTTATCGGCTCCTCGGACAATCACCGCGCCCGGCCCGGTACGGGCTACAAAGCCCATGACCGCATGCGTCAAACCGAGGCCGCCGGCGCCAACAGCGATGAATGGCGCACGCGCATTCTTGGTCCGCGCCCCGCGCAAAGCGATCAACCGAGCGACATCACCCGAGAAGAATTACTGACCCGCGCCGGCTTCCAGCTTACCGAAGCGGAGCGTCAAGCGAGCTTCTTCACCACCGGCGCGCTCGCGGCAGTGCATTCCGCCGGCCGCTCGCGCGAG
>JANNFH010000260.1:0-3411 GCA_031379565.1 Alphaproteobacteria bacterium | reverse complement strand
TTCGCGCGATCCACCTCCCCCGCGCGCGGGGGAGGAAACGGGGGCAAGCCAATCCATGTCGCCGTGGCGGCCGAGCGCCCGAAACTCTTCCAGCCGCGCGCCGGCGGGCCAGGCGTCCTGCGCCGAAGCGATACCCACTGCGTCAAACCCAAGCGCGCGCGCTTGCAGCTTCAGGGGTTCAGCCGCCGCGCGCGCGTTCGAAGTGTTCGTGGCCATGGGGCTCGGCGCGGTCTTTCGGATCGGGGTGGATGATAATGTCCGCCGTAGGAAACGCCGCGCGGATGCGATCTTCCGCGGCCACAACGATGATGTGGGCCTGTTGCAGCGAGAGATCGGGGTCGAGCTCGGCGTGGAATTGGATGTGCATGTAGGGCCCGCTGGTGCGGGTGCGCAAATCGTGCACGTGCAGCAGGCGCGCATCCTCCTCCGCCAGCGTGCGAATGCGGGCGCGGACATCGTCCGACACTTCGCGGTCGAGCAAATGATCGGCGCTTTCGCCGGCGACTTTCAGCGCCCCCCACCCCAGCCAGGCCGCCACAAACAAGGCAGCGGCCGCATCGGCCCAGGGCAAGTTCAAAAACGCGCCGGCGGCGAGGCCCGCCATCACCACCGCATTGGCGCCGAGATCGCCCGCATAATGTAGCCGATCAGCCCGGGTCGCCACCGAACCGGTGCGCTGAATGGCCCGGGTTTGCGCCGCGACCAGAAACGCGGTCAGCACAATCGACACCAACATCACGCCCAGGCCTTCCAAGCCGTGCGTAATCGGGGCCGGCTGAAGAATGCGCCGCACCGCTTCTATGGCGATCAGGATTCCGGAAAAACCGACCAAGCCCGATTGCATCAATCCGGCAAAGGCTTCCGCCTTACCGTGACCGAAACGATGCTCGCGGTCAGGCGGCGCGGCGGCGTAGCGCACGGCGAAATAGGTAAAAAGCGAGGCTACGAGATCAAGGATCGAATCCGCCAACGACGACAGCATCGCCACCGACGAAGACGCCAGCCACGCCCACGCCTTGAACCCAATCAGCACCAGCGCCACCGCGACCGACAGCGTCGCCGCGCCCTTGGTCAGGCGGCCATGCTCGGCAGTCCCGGCGGGGGAGTGAGAACGCGAATCCATCAGGCCTGATATGGCGCCCCGCGCCACGAGCGTCGATGGCGCATTGCGCTATTGCGAAGCGCTTGCGCAGGGCTAGCCAAGACGCCCGCTTTCGCGGCACACCCGAACGCAACGAATCGCGACGGAGGCGCCCCCATGGACATCGCTGATCTCGCCCGCGCCGCAGTGCTGGGCGTGCTGCAAGGGCTGACGGAATTCCTGCCTGTTTCCTCCACCGCGCACCTGCTGATCGGCGAACAGCTGATCGGTTATGATGATCCGGGCGGCGCCTTTACAGTGATGATCCAGCTCGGCTCGATCCTGGCGGTGATGTGGCTGTACCGGCAGCGCATCATTGACGTGGTTGTCGGCCTGCCGAGCAAGCCGGAGGCGCGGCGGTTTGCGCTGATGTTGTTGCTGGCGTTCGTGCCGGCGGTGATTGCGGGAATCTTCTTCGCCGATTTCGTCAAGGATGTGCTTTTCCAAGCGCTTGGGCTGATCGCTTGGGCGCTCATCCTCGGCGGCGTGGCGATGCTGCTGATCGAGCGCTTCCGGCCAACGCCCACAGTGACCGACGCCGCGCAGACGCCGATCCCGCGCGCCATTGGCGTTGGCATATTCCAGACCCTAGCTTTGTTGCCCGGCGTGTCGCGTTCGGGCGCGACAATTTTCGGCGGCCTGCTGCTCGGGCTCGACCGCCGCGCAGCGGCCGAATTTTCGTTCTTCCTGGCCATGCCGACCATGGCGGCGGCGTTCGCGCATGATTTTCTGGCGGTGAAAGATCACATCAGCGCCGACCGCATCGCCGAGATCGCGGTAGGCTTCGTGTTTGCGTTTGTGTCGGCGCTGCTGGTGGTGAAGCCGTTCCTGAATTTCGTCACCCGCATTGGGTTTGCGCCGTTCGCGTGGTACCGCATCGCCTTGGGCGCGGCGGTGCTGGGCGCGCTTTACACAGGGCTGCTGTGAGCAAGCTCTGGACCATCGGCTACGAGCAGGTCGGCGCGGCTGATTTCATCGCCGCACTGAAGGCGGCGAAAATCAAGATTCTGGTTGATGTGCGCGAAGTGGCCAATTCGCGCCGGGCCGGGTTTTCAAAGAAGGCGTTGACGGCGAGCCTCGATGAAGCCGGCATCGCCTATGTGCACATGAAAGCGCTGGGCACGCCCAAGGCTGGGCGCGAAGCCGCGCGCCGCGGCGACGTCAAAACCATGCACAAGATATTCAAGGCGCGGCTTGTTTCACCAGAAAGCGAAATGGCGTTAGCGGAAACCGCTGGGCTGGCGGGGAAGAGCCGCGCCTGCCTGATGTGCCTGGAGCACGATTGGAAACTGTGTCACCGCGCCATCGTCGCCAAACACCTGGAAGGCCTCGGCTTCAAGGCGACGCATCTGGCGCCCGCGCCGTCGCCATGACGCCCACCGCGATCAGCGCAATCCAGAACGCGCCGAAGCCGGCGGTCATCAAAGTTGGGATGTCGATGATGCCGGCCCAATCGGCGAAAGTGGCGACGAGCGGGACTGCGCCGAGAGCGCCGACGATCCAACGTTTGCGTTCGCCGAAAAGGCAAATCCCTGTAGCGCCAAACGCGCCAAACGCGAGCGCGAAATACTTTATCCAGCAGAGCGGCGCGATTGGCAGCAACGCTTCGGCGTGGGTCCAATCCGCGGTCATGCGCAATTGGGTCCAGGTTTCCACGACATCGGCCCCTGCTCCGATCAGGGTTGGGACGACGGAGAGCAGCGCCAAGGGTTTGCGTGCGCCGCCAGCAAGCATCGACGCCGCTGCAATCAAGAACAACGCGTAAGCGGGGATAAAGCCGTACAAATCAAGCGTGTTGCCGGCGTGCATCGCGGCGATAAGGGCGGGCGCGGCGGGATTGCCGAACACGGCGTCAAGATCGGCCGGCGTTTCGGCGCGCTGGAACACGCCGAGCGCGGGGCCAAATTCGCCGTTAGCGTACACCGCGCGCACTTCTGGCGCGTAGTTAAAGCCAATCGCGATCGCTAACGTTGCGAGCCCAAAGAAGATCGTCGCCAGCGGCCATAAGCGTTTGTTCATGCTGGTTTCCGCGTGGCTTGGAATTGCCCGTATGGGCGAAAGCGCCACAGATAACTCGGCGCGATGGCTTCAACGCTCTCGAGCGAATCCAGGCCAAGCTCCGCGATCACGCCCGCTTGCGGGTCAAAGCCCGCGACATTGTCGCGGCGCAGCATGGTAACCTGATCGCCGGTTAACGGGGCGTCGGCGAACGGGATCAGCTTGAAGCCCCATTGCAGCACCAAGCCAAGCGGCTGCGCCGCGAAAAACGG
>JANNFH010000235.1:0-1682 GCA_031379565.1 Alphaproteobacteria bacterium | reverse complement strand
GCGGGGCAGGTTAAGACCCCACACGCGCGCGCCGGTAATCGACAGCTCGAACCCCGCCGCGTCGGCGCGGGCCTCAAGCTCGAACGTCATCGCGCCGAACCGTTCGCGCAAGCGGTCGGCACCGTCGCCCGCGCTCAGGTGACTGCTGAATTCGCTCGCGCCGAAGCGGCGTATCCAAACCTCGCCGTTGCCTTCGCGCTCGATCGTCACGGACGCCTTTTGCTTGTGTCCCCCGCGCGGAAAGCCGAACAGGCGCGCAATCGCCTGCCCGAAAATGTTCTCCGCCCCGTCAATATCGACCTCACCCTCCAACTCGCACGCCGGGTCCGGCGCATGCACCGCGCGCAACCGCGCCGGCATCTGATCGAAGGTCGAAAGCGCGCGCTGAAACAGCGCCGCCCGCTCAAACGTCAGCGTCTCGTGCTCGGTCCGGATGGCAAAGCGCTTAAACTGTCCCTCGATCGCCGTGAGGTCGATGACGCCCACGCACGCCATGGCGCCGCGCTGCGGCAAGCTTCCCGCAACCAGCGCCCGCACCACGCACAAGGCCGGCAACGCCGGAATCTGCGGCCCGTCGCCGGCATCGGCAATCAACGTCCACACCGCGCGCAACCGCGCCCCGTCGCCGTACACGCCCTCAACGTCGACCACCATGCCGCCGCTATTGCCGCCCAGCGCCTGAAACAACGTCGCCGCATCGCGCAACGGCTCGGCCAGCGGCACGAGGCTTTTCATCCACCCCGCGCGCACCGCAAGGCTCAACAGCCAAAGGCCCAAATGCAAAAACGAAAGCTCAAGCCCGGCGCGAAACACCGCGTGGCGCACGCGCGCAAAACGCTGCGGCACCAAATCGAGATCCGGCGTCTCGCACAAAGACAAAAAGCGCAGGCCCAGATCGCCGAACGGCCGGCGCGTCAAAAGTCCCCAGCCCGGCGCCTGCGTCCACCGTCCGTGCCGCCACACGCGCACCGGCCGCCCGACATAACTCAAAATCCCCTTGATCACCGAAAGCCCCAACGGCGCGCGATTGCCCGGCGATATGGCGATCTCGACGCTATCGACCCGCTGCCAACCGCGCGTCAAATCGTCGAGCACGGCATGTGACAGCGCCGGCGTCGAACTCGCCCCCGTCACCGCCAACACGCCGCGCGCCTGGGCCGCCGCGTCGAGGTCGGGAAACGCCGCCACGTAATCGCGCGCATCGGCCAGGTCCACATAGTGACAACCCGCCTCGATCGCCGCGCGCGCAAAGGACAGGTCTTGCGCTTGAAATGGCCCGGCGGCATCCACCACGCAAAACACCCGCAACGCCGCAAGCGCCGCCGCATTGGCGGTCGTCCGGTCGATCTCAGCCACCGACACGCGCTCGTCCCGCGCCCCGAGCGTTTGCGCCAGCGGCTGCGCGCGTGCGAGCGATCGTCCGCACACCACCACATGGCAATCGGTCGTTGCCAGCAAGCCTTGAACGAGATGCCGCCCAAACGCGCCGGCGCCGCCGACAACGGCGACGCGCTTAATCGCGCTCAGGGTTTAATCGCCCCCGTCACCGCGGAAGAGGCGGCGCCCGATAGATCCTGGAACGGCCCCAACGGTTTCTTTTCCGTCTTCACCTCGAGGATGGTCGGCGTTCCCGACCATAATTTATAGACCACGACGCCGTCTTGAATGAGCAGCAGCATCGA
>JANNFH010000216.1:0-1688 GCA_031379565.1 Alphaproteobacteria bacterium | reverse complement strand
GTCGCGCGCCGGCCCGGCCATTGTTTCGATCAACAGCGTCAGCGACGCCAGCGGCGTGCGCAATTCATGGCTCGCATTGGCGAGAAAATCGGCGCGCATGCGCTCGGTGTTGATGCGTGCGGTTTGATCGTGAAACACGATCAGAGCCGCATGTTCCTCGCCCCAATTCATCGGCGCGACATAGGCGCGCGTATGCTGTTCGACCTGATCGGCGGTGTCGTATTCCACAGTGCGCGTTGCGCCTTCATAGGCCCCCTGCACCGCATCGAGCAGCGCCGGATGACGCAAAATCGACGACAGAAACAGCCCCTCGGCTTCGAACTGCAATTGCCGGCGCGCCGCCGCGTTCGAGCCGGCGATGCGCCCATCGGCGCCGATCAGCAGCGCCGGATCGGGCAGCGCGCCGAGCAGCGGCGCAAGATCGCGCAGCGAAATCGGAACGATCTCGTCACGCCTGACATCCCCGTCCACGCCAACCCGAGTTTGACTTCGCCGCCATCCCAGCCACGCCAACGCCGCGCCCGCGCCCGCCGCAAGCAGCGCCGCCACGGGATTGGAACTCAACGCCAGCACCAGCGCGGCCAGCCCCGCCGCCGCTCCGGCCCAGAACCAGCTCGGCGCGCGGTCTAGCCGCATACGCGCTGTCCATCTCTCAGTCATTGTCAGTGGTTCGCCATTGGAAATTAGCTTTGGCGCCGTTTGGGCGCTACCGCACGCATCCGAACGCCATCGCCTGCGCATCCCAAGCCTAGGGTGGGTGGCGAAATCACTCCGGCCTCCGCAAACATTATCGAAAATCAATACGGCTTTATTGACTTTCGTTATGCAAACCGATAGGCCGGGGCTTCGAGGGGAAAGCATGAAACGCCAGGCAGGCATCTTGATCGGGCTCGGTCTCGTAGCCGCGGCAGGCGCGTGCGCGGGCCGCGATCTGCCGCCGGAACCTGATTCATATATCGCCGCCAACGCCATCGGCGCCGAACGCGCCGCCGAAATCGCCGCTTCCCCCGCCGCAACCTGGCTTGACGATTTGAACTCGGCGGAGATGTCGGCGCTGGCGCGCGAAGCGCTGGCCGCGAGCCCTGATCTGCAATTCGCCGAAGCTCAGGCCCGCGCCGCACGCTGGCGCGCCCGCGGCGTGTTTGGCGGCAATCTGTTGCCAAGGCTTGGCATCGGCGCCGACGCCGTGCGCACCGAGACGCCCGATGCGCTCGATCCCAGCATTCGCCACACCGCCGAAATCATGACCTCCAACGTCAGCGCCAGCTGGGAGATCGACCTGTGGGGCCGCCTCACCGCGCGATCGCTGGCCTCGGATTTGTCCGCCGACGCGATCGAAGATGATCTCGATTCCGCACGCCTTTCCGTAGCTGGCCAGGCGTCTCGCGCGTGGGTGTCGTTGATCGAAGCGCAGCAAGCGCTGGCGTTGTCGCGCGAGGATTTGGAAACCCGCACTCGCGCGCTCGACTTCACCCAGCGCCGCTATGAAGCCGGAATCGCCACGTCGCTGGCGCTGCGCACGGCGCGCAGCCAGGTCGCCTCGGCGCGCGCGTTTGAGGCGCAGGCGCAAGAAGGCTTGCTGACATCCTCGCGCCGTTTGCAGGAAATCATGGGCCGCTATCCCGATGGGACGCTGCTTGCCGAGGGCGAATTACCGCTTCTGGCGCCGCTCGCCGCCGCCGGCGCGC
>JANNFH010000022.1:0-1889 GCA_031379565.1 Alphaproteobacteria bacterium | reverse complement strand
GAAATCGTCGCCGTTTATCACACGGCGCAGAATCGGTGATCAGCAGATGAACATTCTCGTCATAGGGTCCGGCGGGCGGGAGCATTCGCTTTGTTGGGCGATTGCGGCTTCGCCTTTGTGCGACAGGCTTTATTGCGCGCCGGGGAATGGGGGTATTCGCCAAGTGGCGGAGTGTGTGGCGATCGATGTGATGGATTTCGATGGCATCGTCGCTTTTGCGCGCGACACTGGCATCGATTTCGTTGTGATTGGGCCGGACAATCCGCTTGCCGGTGGGCTGGCCGATCATTTGGCTGTGGCGGGGATCAAGCATTTTGGGCCTTCGAAGGCGGCCGCCGAGCTTGAGTGGTCGAAAGGGTTCACCAAGGATCTGTGTGAGGCGGAGGGGATTCCGACGGCGCGCTATCGACGGTTTCGCGATGCGGCTGGCGCCAAGGATTATGCGGCCGATCATCCCCTACCCGTCGTGATCAAGGCGGATGGGTTGGCGCTGGGCAAAGGTGTGATCATCGCCTCAACGCGGGCGGAGGCGTCGGCTGCGATCGACAGTATGTTCTCGGGCACGTTCGGCGAGTCAGGCCAGGATGTCGTGATCGAAGAGTTTCTCGAGGGCGAAGAGGTCAGTTATTTTGCGCTGGTCGATGGCGAGACTGTGCTGCCGCTCGCCTCGGCGCAGGATCACAAGCGCGCCTTCGACGGCGATGTGGGGCCGAACACCGGCGGCATGGGGGCGTATTCGCCGGCCGGCGTTTTGACACCGGCGCTGGAGCGGCGGGTGCTCAATGAGATTATCCATCCGACTGTACGGGCGATGAAGGCGCGCGGGCGGCCTTACAAGGGCGTGCTGTTCGCAGGACTGATGCTGACGGCCGAGGGGCCGAAGCTGATCGAGTACAACGCGCGGTTCGGCGATCCGGAAACGCAAGTCCTGATGATGCGGCTGAAGTCGGATATCGTGACGCTGTTGTTGGGCGTGGCGGACGGCGCTTTGAAGACGATGGACGTGCGCTGGCACGATGACGTGGCGCTGACCGTGGTGATGGCGGCGAAGGGGTATCCGGGCGCGCCTTTGAAGGGCAGCGTCATTCGCGGGCTGGAGCAAGCGGCGCTGGTCGAGGGCGTCGAGATCTTTCATGCCGGTACGGCAATCAAGGACGGCGCGCTTGTCGCCAATGGCGGGCGGGTGTTGAACGTGACCGCTCGCGGGCGCGACGTGGCCGAGGCGCAGCGCCAAGCCTATCGCGCGGTCGATTTGATCGATTGGCCGGAAGGGTTTTGCCGGCGCGATATCGGCTGGCGTGCGGTGGGGCGAAAGTAGACATTGCTCGTCAAGCCCGGCCATGACGACATTTTTTTGCTTTTGGGCTGAACCGGACAGCTGCGGGCTCAGCCTGACCATGACGGCTTTTGGCAAGGGTTATGCACCCTTCCCTCCCGGCTCAGATCGGTTATGAATGGCGCCGCAGCTATCGAGGTCAGGGATATGGCGGAACCATCGCGTCAGGAACAGTTCAGCGGCACGAAGGACGTGGCGCCGCAGCATGTGCTCGATGCGGGCAAGCTTGAGCGGTATCTGAGCGAGCATGTGCCGGGGTTTGCGGGGCCTTTGACGATCCGCCAGTTCAAAGGCGGGCAGTCGAACCCGACTTATCAATTGATCACGCCGAAGACGAAATATGTGTTGCGGCGCAAGCCGCCGGGGAAGTTGCTGCCGTCGGCGCATGCGGTCGATCGCGAGTTTCGGATCATCTCGGCGCTTTATCCGACCGGGTTTCCGGTGCCGAAGCCTTACGTGCTGTGCACGGACGAGAGCATTGCTGGGACGATGTTCTATGTGATGGAGTGCGTCGAGGGGCGCGTGATTTGGGAGCCGCAACTGCCGGGGCTGG
>JANNFH010000164.1:0-2746 GCA_031379565.1 Alphaproteobacteria bacterium | reverse complement strand
ATTCCTGTGGGCCAGCCGCCTCGCCTACGCCGACCGCGACCACTACATGGCCGACGACGAATTCGTGCAGACGCCGACGCGCGAATTGATCGCGCCAGACTATCTCGACGAGCGCGCGCGGCTGATCGATCTCGGGCATGCGCCCGAGCGCGTCGAGCCCGGCATTCCCGCCGGACAGGAATTGTTCGATCGCTGGGGACGCCATGCGAGCGACGATACCGGCACCACCCATCTCTCCGTGGTGGACAGCTTCGGCAACGCGGTGGCGCTCACGGCAACGGTGGAGAGCTATTTCGGCGCCCAGCGCTTGGCCAGCGGATTCTTCCTGAACAACGAACTCACCGATTTCTCCTTTGTTCCCGCCATCAATGGCCGCCCGGTCGCCAACGCGGTCGAGCCGCGCAAACGCCCGCGCTCGTCGATGTCGCCCACCATCGTCACCGACCGGGATGGCGAATTGGTGCTGGTGATCGGCTCGCCGGGCGGCTCGTCGATCATCTCCTATGTCGCGCGCGCGACCATCGCCATTCTCGACTGGAACATGCCGGTGCAGGAAGCGCTCGGCGTGGGCAACGTCACCGCGCGCTTCGACACCGCACGCGGGGAGCTGGCGCGCTTGCCGGAGGGCGTCAATGCCGCGCTGACCGCACGCGGCTGGCGCATCGGCGATGTCGGCGACGAAGGCTCAGGCCTGCACGCCATCCGCGTCACACCAAGCGGCCTCGAAGGCGGCGCCGATCCACGCCGCGAAGGCCGGGTGGGGCGGCTGGCGGCGGAGTGAGCGCGCTAAAGCGTCGCCCGTGAAGAATTCGGAATCGTTTGATTGAGTGGGGTTTTTGGCGCTGATTGGGATTTTGCGGTTGCAAGTTTTAGGGCTCTGGTCCGTGGTTTTCTTGCACTTGTTGCCTGCCGCCGCGAAGCGTGATTCCATCGTTTGTGGGCAAGCGATGGGAGAGATGGATGCTTCCGAAAGAGCGTGTTGACAGCGGCCAGAACGACATATTTCGCTCGCGACTTGACCAGATCATCGATCTTGGCCATCCGCTGGCGAAGCTGACGCGGCTGATTGATTGGGGTTTTCTGGAGCGGGAATTCGGCGCGGTTTACGCCGATGTTCCAGGGCGCCCGCCGCTGCCGACGCGGTTGATGGCGGGGATCGCGATCCTGAAACACATGCACGATCTCAGCGACGAAGGTCTGTGCGCGCGCTGGATTGAAAATCCGTACTACCAATATTTCTGCGGCGAGGAATTCTTCCAGCACGAACTGGTGTTCGACCGCTCCTCGATGACCCGCTGGCGCCAGCGCATGGGCGAGGAAAAACTCGTCGCTTTGGTGCAGGAGAGCCTGGCCGCCGCCACCCGCGCCGGCGCGGCCAAGCCGGCGGACTTTGCCCAGGTCATCGTCGATACAACAGGGCAGCCGAAGGCGATCGCGTTTCCGACCGACGCGAAGCTCGCCCATCGCGCGCGCGAACGTTTGGCGCGGCTGGCCGAAAAGCACGGCGTGCGTTTGCGTCAATCCTACAAAAGGGTCGGCAAGTTCGCGCTGATCAAGCACCAGCGCTATGCCCACGCCAAGCAATTCAAACGCGCCAACAAGGCGCTGCGCAAGCTTAAAACCTATCTCGGCCGCGTCATTCGCGACATCATGCGCAAGACCAATGACGACCCGGCCTTGCGCGAGATCTTCGCCATGGACTTGTCGCTGGCGCGGCGCGTGCGCGAGCAGACCCGCGGCCAGCGCGGTCACAAAGTCTATGCCCTGCATGCCCCGGAAGTCGAATGCATCGGCAAAGGCAAGGCGCACAAGCCTTACGAATTCGGGGTCAAGGTCTCGCTCGCCACCCCGATCAAACGCTGCAAAGGCGGCCAATTCATCGCCCACATCAAAGCGTTGCCCGGAAACCCTTATGACGGTCACACCTTGGCGACAATCATTCCCGATCTGGAAAAACAGATCGGCGTCACGCTGCAGCGCATCATCGCCGATGCCGGCTATCGCGGCCACAACGCCCCGGACACGCACAAATTCAAGGTGTACACGACCGGACAAAAACGTGGGCTGACGCCGGCCCTCAAACGCCTGATGCGCCGAAGAGCGGCGGTCGAGCCGGTGATCGGCCACGCCAAGAACGAACACCGCATGGACCGCAACCACCTCGCCGGACGCGAAGGCGATTGCGCCAACGCCGTGCTCGCCGGCGCCGGCTACAATTTCTCCCTGCTGCTGAACTGGCTGAGGGACTTTTTGCGCCAAATTCTCGCCGCGCTGCTGGCGGCCGCCCAATCACACAATGCTCACGCCAACGCTTAATCGGCGTTCTTCACGATCGACTAATGATGGAGCCGTCAACATGGGACGGGTTATTCAGCTACGCCGGGATGTCTTGGAGCCCTTTCGGCTTGACGGCCAAGCGGACGAACTTGTTGGAAGCAGCACCAAGCGTCTGTTGACGACAAAGGAGGCGCTCGACGCGGCTATTGACCTTAGGAAAAACGAAGATTCACAGGAGCTTAGAAGCCACGAACGGGTGCTGAGAACAAAGCTGTCTCGCGAGAAGGCCTATTTGGAGGTAATACAAGGGGCATTCAGGGCTGCAGAATGGCTTGCGCCATCAATCCTGCGCCAGACGTCGGCGGGCGACCATGCCATTGTGCTTGTCTTCCGGCAGGACCTCCAGCGAAAAATGCAAGGAGCTGCGGCTTTCGATTGCACGAGCAAGGGCAGCGTGCTTGTCGCCCAT
>JANNFH010000166.1:0-4122 GCA_031379565.1 Alphaproteobacteria bacterium | reverse complement strand
CCCGCACCACATGACGCCCGACAAACCCAGAGCCGCCGAACACGGTGACCAGTTCGCCTCGTCGCATGAATTTCTCCATCGGGGCCGCTCAAACTCGCCCCGTCAGAAACCGCGTCAAATCAACCCAAGCTTTCGCCACGGTATGGAGCCGCGCCCTGACTTTGGCAACACGATTGCCGGAAGCACGATTGCCGGAAGCGCCGAAACCGCGGTGTGGATTGCTGGCTTTGGCGCTTAAGCGCTCAGGCGCGCGATCTCGGCTTCGCTCATCTTTTCGTTGGAATATAGATTCTGCACGTCGTCGAGGTCATCGAGCTGGGTCAGCAGCTTCATCAGCGTCTCCGCCGCTTCGCCCTCGATCGGGACGGCGATGCCCGTGCGCCAAACAAACTTGGCGGAGGCCGGCTCGCCGAATTTTTTCGCCAACGCCGCGCCGGCGCCAACAAGCGCGGCCATGTCGCAAATGAGGACGTGCTCATCCGCTTCGGTTTCGCATTCGTCGCAGCCCGCTTCGATGGCCGTTTCGAGCATGGAATCTTCGCTGCCGACGGCGAGGGGGTAGCGGACTTCACCGACGCGCTTCCAGGCAAACGACACCGAATTGGTTTCACCGAGATTGCCACCAGATTTGGCGAAGGCGGCGCGGACCTCGCCAGCGGTGCGGTTCTTATTGTCGGTGAGGCATTCGACAATCACGCCGATGCCGCCCGGACCAAAACCCTCGTAGCGGATTTCATCGAGCTGTTCGGCCCCCGCCCCGGCGCCGCGATCGACGGCGCGCTGGATGTTGTCCTTCGGCATGTTCACCGCCCGGCCCGAGGCGATGGCGCGGTAGAGGCGCGGATTGGCGTTCGGGTCAGCCCCGCCGAGCTTCACCGCGGCCTGGATTTCACGCGCGATTTTCGTGAACACTTGGGCGCGCTTTTTGTCCTGCCCGCCTTTGCGGTGCTGGATGTTGGCGTATTTGGAATGACCGGCCATGGGCGGGGGGTGTAGCCGCGACTGGTTGCGGGCTCAAGGCGCCCTGCTTGCGCGCTTCGGGCGCGTTCCCTTTGCCGGCGGAAACGGGTAAAATGCCGCCAGGAGTTGGGACATGCTTGAAGACCACGCCAATGCCCCGGAGCGGCCGCGCGGACCCGAGGCCAGCCACGAGCAGCCCGAGGCGTTGGCCGCCGAAGGGCGGTTCTTGGAGGCGGTGGAGCTTGGCTCGGCGCTCAACGCCCAATCACGCGACATTGAGCTGGAGCGCGCGCTGGTGTCCTGGCGGCGCCAGGCTTTCTTTGAGAACCAAGCCCGGCAGTGCGCCGTTCCGTCCAATCCCTGGCCAAGCGCTTACGCAAATCCATTCCCGGAGCTTGTCGGAGCGATTCCCGAGGCGCCTGCCGCCGCCCTCAGCACCGAACTACTCGGCGGGGCGATCGTGAACCATGGCTGCCTGCTGGTGCGCGGCTTGGTGGACCAGAGCACGGTGCAAAACCTGGTGCAGGGCATCGAACACGCGGTTGGCGAAGCCCGTGCGCAGCTGAGCGGCGATAAAAATTATCCCGCTGACGGCTGGTATTGGCCAACGCATTTGAGCAGCGACCCGCACTCTGAGCGATCCCTTCCTCCCACGCGCCGGCTCGCCGGGTCCCGCAAAGCCATGATCCAGTCAAACAGCGTCATGCTGGCGGATTCGCCTAGAAATTTTGCCCAGGTCGCCGCGTTGCTCGATCGCACGGGCGTCAAGCAGATCGTGGGTGAGTACCTTGGCGAAGCGCCAGCCATCTCGGTCAAGAAGAGCGCATTGCGAAAAGTGCCGCCGCGCGAAACTCCGGGCGATTGGCACCAGGACGGCGCGTTTTTGGGGGCCGACAAAGTGCGCACGGTCAATCTCTGGGTCGCCCTATCCGATTGCGGCGAGCGCGCATCTGGACTTGACATTGTTCCGCGGCGGTTTGGCCATCTCGCCGAGACCGGTACCGAGGGCGCGTATTTCTATTGGTCGGTCGGCCACGCCGTGGCGATGAAGGAAGCCGGCGCCTGCGGATATGTGGCGCCGACTTTCGCCGCCGGCGACGCGCTTTTCTTCGACCAATGGCTGCTGCATCGAACGACAGGCCGCCCAGGGCTGACGGAATCGCGCTACGCGCTGGAGAATTGGTTCTTTGCACCCTCCACCTTTCCGATGGATTGGATGCCTGTCGTCATTTGAGCACGCTTATTCTAGCCGACTGGGGTACAACCGGTCGCGGCCTGAGCATTCGCGATCCAACGCTGGATTTCGAGTCGATCCAGCGACCGCAGGGCTTTCCAGGACAAGGCCTAGCGGCAAAACTCTGTGTGGGGGCAACAAAGTTGGTACAGAAAACCCAACATGACTGAGGATCTCCGCACTTCCCCGTTCGGCGAGCCGCGATCGAAACCTCACTGGCTCTTGCGGTTATACGAGTTTCTCACCCTTCCGTTCACGATCCACTTCGTGCTCAGCTCTCCAAGGATTCATCCCGACTATAAATTGAGTGCTTGGCGGCGGTTCAAATTGGGTTGGCGCATTTATCGCAACACGCGCCGCATTTGGACGGGTGTTTCGTTTCGCGCTCATTTGTGTATGGCGGTCAAGCTTTTCGAAATACCACCGGACGAGCCCGGCGTTGTCGTCGAGTGCGGATGCTTCCGGGGTGGAACGACGGCGAACCTATCGCTGATCTGCGACGTGGTCGGGCGCGAACTCTATGTGTATGACTCATTTGAGGGCCTGCCGTCCGCCGCCAAAGGCGACAAGTTCGCCAAGCCAGCTGGCGCCGGGTTCCTCGCCGCTGGGCTCGATCAAGTCAGAGCCCATGTGGAGGCGCACGGAAGGCCAGAGCGCTGCACTTATGTGAAAGGCTGGTTTGCGGACACCACGCCCGCTCATGAGCCGCCCATAGTGTTGATGTTTCTCGACGTGGATTATCAGGCGAGCCTGACCGACTGCATCCTCAACCTCTGGCCGAAGCTTACTAAGCAAGGATACTGCTTCATCGATGAGTACGTCCTCATGGATTATTGCGCTTTGTTCTGGTCAGAGAAGTTCTGGTCGATCAACTTCGACCGAACGCCTCCCGGGCTCATGGGTTCGGGGACTGGCGTGTCTCTGGGAGGCTATTATCTTGGTGGCCCCTGGGGAATGTTCAAATATAGCGATTTTTCTAGGGCGGCCAGCGTAGCCTACACGCGCAAGCATTGGTCCGGTTTCTGGAATTACTATCCGAGTGAGCAAGCGACGCTAACCGAAAGCTAAAGTTTGATTGGAGCCAGGACGCTCGGCCCTGCCTAGGCTGCGCTAGGCCCCGCCTAGCCCCCGCAGCCCATCGGCGCGCGAGCCGCAACGGATCGCTTCCTTCGGCGTGATCACCCAATCGAGCAGCGCATCGTGGGCGCCGGCGGGCACTAGCTCCATTTCCTGTTCGGGATACGCCAATCCAACCGCGATCGCGCCGTGGGCGCGATAGAGCGAGAGGATGCGGTCGTAATGGCCTCCGCCTTGACCGAGGCGCCGGCCCGCGCGGTCGAACGCCAGCAGCGGCGTGAGGATGAGGCGCGCGTGCAGCTCCTTGCTCGGCGGCGGCGAAGGCACACCGAAGGCGTCGGCGCTCAACGCATCGCCTGAACGCCAGGCGAAAAAGCGCGCCGGCCCGTTGCGGGTTTCCATGCGCGGCAGCGCGATCTTGCGCCCAGCTTTGGCCAGCGCCGCCAGCAGCGGCCGGCAATCGATTTCTCCGCCCACCGGCCAATAGCCGGCGACCGGCGAGAGCTTCGCACGCTCAAGCGGGAAATGTTCGATCAGTTTGAGCGGGCCGTCGCCCGCCTCAACCTCGCCGCGCACGCTGCGCATGTCGCGCCGCGCCTCGGCTTTGAGCGCGTCGAGTTCCACATCATCAGACATAATTTTGGCGCGCCCTCAGGGCAACGCGAAGTTCAAGGTTGAGGCGCGCCGGCGCGTTTGCACTTCTCCCCTTGCGGGAGTGTTGCGATACGCGATTTTTGCGGTTGTTTGTTGGGATTTTGGCGTTTGCACCTGTGCCCGATCGGCGTTTCGCCGTTTCGCGGGGTCGATCTGAGCGGGTTGGGGACGCGGCGGGCGCATTTAGGGCGTGACCG
>JANNFH010000123.1:0-6060 GCA_031379565.1 Alphaproteobacteria bacterium | reverse complement strand
CATCGATGATCGGCTGCACCCGCGCCTGCACTGCCTGAAAGTCTTGGGTGTCGGCAACGAGGTACGCGGCGCGTAGTTGCGCGCTGGCGCGCATCACAGGGTCACGCGCGTCGTCGGCGATGGTGTCGAACTCGGTGAGCGCGGCTTGTAGATCGCCCTGGCTTTGCAGCATTGCCGCATGCTCCATGCGCGCCATGAGCCGGTAGGCCTGCGGCCCGCGCGTCGATAACGGTTCGAACGCGGTCTTAGCGGCATCGATATCGCCGTTGGCGGCTTGTTGAAGCGCGACGGCGAACGCATCGGATTGGCGCTGCGCCGCTTTCAGCGTCTCGCCGCGCCAAAGCTGCCATCCCCCAATCCCAGCGAGAACCGCGATGAGGCCTGCGGCCGCCCACGGCGCATAGCGCCTTGCCTGCGACATCAGGCGCTCCTCACGGAGCCCCTCGTCGACTTCCTGAATGAAACTGTCGCTGTCGTTGGTCACGCGGCCGCTCTTTTCATGTTTTGCTTGGCCCATCAGCTCGGCGAGCGCGGGCGGTCCCCCAAAATCGCCGGCAAGCTAGCCGCGCTCGTCGCCCCGGGCAACGCGTGGGCGCTGCACCTTGGCGCCCAGAGCATAAGTCTCGGCTGCGGCAGGAAAACGGCGGGCGCGGACATCGGCGGCATAGGCGGCCGCCGCCCCATCTATGGTGTTCTTCAGATCGGCGTAGCGGCGAACGAATTTTGGGGTCCAATCGAACAGCCCCAGCAGGTCATCTGTAACCAGGATCTGGCCGTCGCATTGGGCCGAGGCCCCTATGCCGATAGTGGGGGCGCTGACAGCGGCTGTGATCTCCGGGGCGAGGCTCTCGTCCACCCCTTCGACGACAATGGCGAAGGCGCCTGCCTCATCGACCGCCCTGGCTTCGGCCAGCACCTTCGCCCGTTCCTCGCCATCCCGACCCTTGGCGCGGAATTTCCCGTCCACGTTCACCGCCTGCGGGCGCAGGCCTACGTGGCCCATGACCGGAATGCCCCGCGCCACCAAATAGGCCACCGTCGCGGCGATGGACGGCCCAGACTCCACCTTGATGGCCTGGGCGCCTGTTTCCTTCAGCACCCGCGCCGCATTGGCGAAGGCGACCTCCGGCCCAGCCTCGTAGGAACCAAAGGGCATATCGACCACCACCAGCGCGTGCGTGGCCCCTCGCATCACCGCCTGACCGTGCAAGATCATCATCTCAAGAGTGACGCCCACCGTGTTTGCCAGCCCGTGCACGACCATGCCGACGCTGTCGCCGACCAGCAGCAGATCGCAATGGGGATCGAGGATCGCCGCCATCGGCGCGGTGTAAGCGGTGAGGCACACCACCGGATCGCCGCCCTTGCGGGCGCGGATATCCGGCGCGGAAACCCGTGGCGCGGAGGCGGAATGGCGTGACATTGACCCTCGAAAAGCAGCTCACGCTTGCTTAGAGGTTGAAGCCCCAACGCGCCACGTTCTTATTGCTGGCTGGTGCGGTAGACCAACGCGCCTCCGGCCAACGCGCCGACCGCGAACAGGACCTGGGTCAAGCCGGCGGCCATTGTCGTCAGATTGATCGACGAAGCTTGCGTCAGCGCGCCGTGGGCGCGAGCGACTTCCAGGCCAGCGTCGGCCAGCAATTCCGGCCCGAACACGCCGAAAAGCGGCATCAGCCCATAAACAATCGCTGCGGCGGCGGCGGCGATGCCCACGCCTTGGGCCGACAGCAGCCAAAGCGCGGCCTTCTCGCGGCGCTCGATGCGATGGGCGACGCGCCGCACAAACCCATCATCGGCAGGCTCATGGGCTTCAGCGAAGGCCCGGGTCAGGGTGGCGTTAAAATCGGTCATCAGGCCGCCTCCAACATACGGCGAAGCTTTTCCGTGCCTCTCAGAACGTGGGACTTCACCGTGCCCAAAGGAAGGCCAGTCATGTCTACGATCTCAGAATGACTCATTCCTTCACCGTGGTTCAAGGTCACACACATTCTTTCCGCATCCGAGAGCCGGGCCAATGCCCGCTCCAGATCAATCTTTGCCCCAGCAGCAGCCTCCGGGGTGGAGGTTTCATCGGCCAGGGGAGAAGCATCGTCGATCTCCTCGAATACCGCCTTCTGGCGCCGTCTGGCCATCAGAAAGGTGGTCACTGCTATTCTCCTAAACCAACCCGGAAAAGCGGCTGGGGTTTCCAAATCCCGAAGCCGGTCCCAGGCCTTCATGAAGGCGTCCTGGGCCAGATCGTCCGCTTCCGCGTAATTGGCGCACATCCGGCGAAGCAATGCCCGGGCCCATCCCTGGCGACGCTTCACCAGCTCCGAAAAGGCGCGCTGGTCCCGGGCCTGGGAGGCAACGATCAGCGCCGCCTCCGAAGCAATAGCCAGGTCCAGCTGCCCCTGCGGCGACGCCATTCATCCTCACGTGTCCGACTTCTTCCGTGTGGCGTAGTCCACGATAGCGAGCAGGGTAAAGGCCGCGCCGAGCGCTCCAAGGATTATAGCTGTCGTCATCATACCGCCCATGGCGTGCCCAGAGGGGTCGAAATCGCCACTGAAATAACTCGCCGCCGTGAACCCGCCGGCCAGGGCCAGCAGCACCACGCCGTTCCCCAGCGTCCTGCGCGGGCTTTTCTGCTGCACCTCGATCGATTCCGTCAGCCGTTGCATCAGCGCCGGGTCGAGGTTTTGGCCGCGCTCCATCGCTTGGGCGATAATGGTGTGAGCTGAGCGCTTGGTGCGCTCCTTGAACCAAATCGGCATCAAAACCATGGCCGCAACCGATCCGAACACGATCAGCACCACGAAAACGGGAACGATTTCTTCCATTTCACTCTCCATGAGCCCCGGGGTTAGCCCCTTGTTCTGTATTGGGGATGCCCCGGGTAGGCTTTTCAGATGCATGCCCCATTTTCGCCCTGAAGGGCTAGCCACGGCCGGTGACCGCTACCGGCTGGCGGCGAATGCCTTTTCGTAAATTTCCGGCTTGAATCCGACCAACAGCTTGCCGCCCGTTTCGGCTACCGGACGCCTAATAATGGAGGGTTGCCCCAGCATCAGCGCGATCGCCTTCCTTCCGGTCAGCCCTTCGCGATCGGCCTCCGGCAGATTCCGAAACGTCGTCCCCGCCCGATTCAGCAAAGCCTCCCACCCCGCCAGCTGCACCCATTCCGCCAGCTTCACCTTGTCCAAGCCCTCGGTCTTGTAATCGTGAAACGCATACGCAAGCCCCCGCGCCACAAGCCAAGCCCGCGCTTTCTTCATCGTGTCGCAATTTTTGATGCCGTAGAGGGCGATCACCTTAGTCATGATCTCTGTTAGCGCAGGGCGCGCGTAAGGCCAACGCAAGCGGCAGCGGCCTCAGGGTTCCAATGCCGAACACCACGAGTAGAATTGGCGCCGCAGCCCAAGCGTTGCCGGCGTGTGGGGCCGAATGCGCGCGTGCGAACCGCTCATCAGGCGCTGTTCAGGCTGTGACATGAGCTCACCTCGCCGCGCGCGCGCGGCCCTCCGATGAGCGCTAGTTCGCACCCATATGTTTTGCGCCCGATCAAATCTCAGGCCCGCTCGAAGCTAGAGTGGCGGGCGCGGCGCGCTTGGCGCGAGCGTTGAGAGAGCCGGCGCCAGCCGGTCGGCCTCCGCCGGGCTCAAGCCATACGCCCAAGCGGCGGCGCGGTTGTTGAACGCCAGCGCCGCACCCTCCTGCTCGGGCGCGCCAGCGCGCGCCACCAATTTCAACCAGGTCCTGTCGGCGCTGTCGATCAGCTCCGCTTCAATCGCCACGCCGTCAAAGGTCAAAACCCGAAGCCGCGCCCGCGGCGCGCCCTGGATCGCCGGCGCCGGCTGGACATCTATCGGGGCGATTTGCGTCAATTGCGCCGCCGTCGCGTCGAGAACCGATTGCGCCAAACCATCGCGCGCTGGCGAGACCAGCGCAAAGGGCGCGCCGGGGTTGGCGCGCGCCAAAATGTAGGCTGGGCCCTGCGTCGGCGTGATTTCGACGCGCGCAAGGTGATCAGCCGGAAGCTCAAGCGGGCTGAGATCGAGCCAGGCGGCGACATCGCGGAGTGGCGGCAATTCGCCTTCTGCGGCCCAGGTCTGATCGTTGTCAGGCCGACGCACGTAAAAGCCGTTGGTCTCGATGCCCAGGATAAGATTGACCAGGAAGGCGCCGCGTCCGTCTTCAATCTGCACCAACACGCCCCGCCCGCCTTGACGCGGATCGGTCACACCCAAGCGCTCATGCTTTGATGCATCTGCCGTCATCCGGCGAGTGTAGCGCAAACGCTCCAACCCCTCGGTGAGCTGCGCCAGACGCCCGCCCAGAACCGGGTAGCCGCCGCGGTCACGCATCGCCCAGCCGCGTTGGGTTCGTTCGATGTGATAGGTCGCATCGGCGCTGATTACGGTGATGCGCTGGGCGCCGGCGATGCTTTCAGAAAGTCCCGGCACAACCGGGCCGGACGCCAAGTCAGGACGCGAGGAGCGCACCTGGATGCCCGCGCTTACCGCCGCGGTCAGCGCCAGCGCTCCCGCGATCAGCATTAGCCTAAAAGCGTCGCCCCGGCGGCGTTCAGCCAAGCCCGTGCTCATCGGCGCGCCCCCGCTTGCGCGGCCGAAGCCGCTCCGTCGCGGCGAAGGCCCGCTTTCGCGCGCCGCTGGCGGCGCCAAAACAAGAACAAGCCCGCCGCCGCCACCAGCATGGGCGCCAACCACAAATTCACAAACACCACCGTCGTTTTCAGTTGATCGATGTCGCCCCTGAGGTCGCGTTCGACGCCGCGCAGATCGGTGCGCACTTGAGTGACACGGGCGCGGAAGCGCTCAACCGCGCGCTGCTCCTCATCGGTGAGCTCCGCGCCCAGATCGCCTGAGAAAAAGCCCGACCCACGCCCGCGCACCTGCAACTCGGCCAGCTGCTGCTCGGTGGCGTCCAATTCGCTCTGCAATTCTTGCTGGCGACGCTCAATGCGCCGTTGCGCATCGGCCTCCATGCGTTCAACCAATTCCATTCTCCGCACCGCGGGCGCACGCGAACGCAGTGAAACCAGCGCGTCTGAGCCGCCAAGCACGTCGATGGCGTTGAGTGCAAAGGAGGCGTTATCCGCCGCCGTCGTGCCCTGCGGCCCGACGTAGAAATCATCCGCGAGAAAGTCGGTGTCGGAAACAATCACGATCTGGGCCGCTGTGGCCGAAGCGCTGAGCGGCGTTACGCCTTCGGCCGGCGCGGCCGCGCCCACCGGGGGTCCGTTGGGGAACGCGCTTTGCAGCGTGCCGGTAAGCCTCAGCGCCACCGTTTCGATACGCCCACCGACCGGCGTCCAATTGCGCATGATTTGGTCCGGCGCCGGGCGCGACATCGCCTCGGCCGCCGGCATGCGCATGGTCTGGGCGCTGGTGCGGGCCAAAGGGTGCGCTTCGACGCCGTCGCGTTCGCTGTACGTCAGCCCACCTGCAAGACCGAAATTGATGTCGCGCCGGAGCCACGCGGTCATCAGATCTTCGCGGTCGAGTTGGTCGGCGGGGATGCGGAAAAACAGCGGCTGCGGCGCGCTGATCGGCTGGCCGTTCGCGTCTTGGGCCTGCACTGGCAGTGCGCCCTGCAGATCGAGCACGACTTCACGCGTCATCGCCACCCCCCAACGCGCCATCATCGGCTCAAGCGTGGAGGCCGTCAGCGCCATGGCCGGGCCGCCGAACGGATCGAACGAGGCGCCCGCTTGCTCGGCCATCAGCGACGCAGGGTCGAGCGCAATGAAGGCGCGGCCCTTGCGCAGAATGAATTGGTCGATGGCATAAGCTTGCGCCGGGGTCAGCGGCGCGGGATGGATGATAGCCAAGACATCGACGTCGGGAATTTCGGTGAAATCCGACGCCAGCTTCTGCACGTCCATCAACCGCCCCATCTCGACCGCGAACAAGGGCTGGCTGGTGGGGCCGAGTTCGGCGTTAGCTGCGGCCGAGGGGTCGATCGGCAGGCTGGTGATCAGGGCGACGCGGGTCCGATCCGAGTTCTCCAGTTCGAAGATCAACCGGGTGACCTCGTATTCCAGAAACGGTTCGC
>JANNFH010000108.1:0-4823 GCA_031379565.1 Alphaproteobacteria bacterium | reverse complement strand
TCCGCGACGCCGAGGCGGACCCAGCACGCCTATCCGGCATCTAGCCTGTTACTCGATAGTGAAATCGGCAGGCTTCCATGTCGGCTTCGGGTATCGCGGCCCCAGGTCCTCCAAAGTCCCCCGTACGATCGCGGCGATGATCGCGTTGCGCCGCCATTTCTTATCGGCGGGGATGACCCGCCAAGGCGCGAATTTTGTGGAGCAGCGTTCGAGCACGGTTTCGTAGGCGCGCTCGTACTCACTCCAAAGCTTGCGGTCTTCGAGATCGTCGGCGTTGAATTTCCAATTCTTGTCCGGCTGGTCCAGCCGCTCCTGCAGCCGTTTGCGCTGCTCGCCGTTGGAGATGTGCAGCATGAATTTGAGCACCGTCACGCCGTTTTCAGTCAAATGCTGCTCGAGGGCGTTTATTTGGTCATAGCGTTGCTCAATCTGCTTTTCCGGCGCGAGCTTCCTCACCTTCACAACCAGCACATCTTCGTAGTGCGAGCGGTTGAAAATCCCAATGATTCCCTTCTTCGGGACGGCTTGATGCACGCGCCAGAGATAATCGTGCTTGAGTTCGAGATCGGTGGGGCGGCCAAAGGCGGTGACGTTCACGCCGAGCGGACCGCAATGGTTGAACACGCCGCGGACGGTCCCGTCCTTGCCCGACGTGTCGATGCCTTGCAGCACCACCAGCAGCGCTCGGGCGCCTTCCGCGTAGAGCTGATCCTGCAGCCGATCGATCGCCAAAGCGCAATCGGCAGTACTTTTCTCGGCCTCGGCGCGATCTGCAAATAGCGCATCGCCCTCACAGTCTCGGTCCCGCAGGCCTACCTTGGCGCCGGGCCCGATGCGCACGCTGTCGTCTATCTTTCGCCAATCCATGCCGGGACATCACACATAAGAAAAGGCCCTCCGCAAGGGAGGGCCTGGGTCTTGGGCGTGAATGAACGCCTTAGCTCGCGTAATATTCGACGACGAGGTTGGGTTCCATCTGCACCGGATAGGGCACGTCCGACAGCGTCGGGATGCGCACAAAGCGCGTCGTCATCGCCTTGGGATCGACCTCGAGATATTCCGGGATGTCACGTTCGCCGCTTTGGAGCGCCTCAAGCACAATCGCCATCGTGCGGGCTTTTTCGCGCACTTCGATCACGTCGGTTGTCTTGACTTGGAACGACGGAATGGTGACGCGCTTTCCGTTCACCTTGACGTGCCCATGATTGACGAACTGGCGCGCCGAGAAAACCGTCGGCGTGAATTTCGAACGATACACCAGCGCGTCGAGCCGGCTTTCGAGCAGGCCAATGAGATTTTCCGCGGTGTTGCCCTTCCGGCGCGCGGCTTCCTCATAGGTGCGGCGGAACTGCTTTTCGGTGATGTTGCCGTAATAGAGCCGCAGCTTTTGCTTGGCGACCAATTGCAGACCGAAATCAGAGGTCTTGCCCTTGCGGCGCTGGCCGTGCTGGCCGGGACCATATTGGCGCTTGTTGACCGGCGATTTGGGCCGACCCCAGAGGTTCTGGCCGAACCGGCGGTCGGATTTGTATTTGGCGCGCAGACGCTTCGTCATGGGCGATTTCGCCCCTTCTTCTTTTGACGGGGTCCGGCGGCCTCACGAACGAGGCTGCGACTACCCTGGCGGTTCGCCCGTCACCCAGCATAATCCGCGCAAAGCGCAAGGCTTCGCGGGAAAGCGGGGCTTTTGGGGGAGATGGGCCGGCAAGTCAACTTGGCGGCCCTTCAATTCGCCGCCGGCGGAGGCGCTGCGCCGCCAACGAGTTGATCATAGACGATGCGCCAGCCTTCCGGGCGGTACTGCCAGATTCGCCCAAAGAAACCCTGGCGCGGCGCGCCGTCACGCACCCAACCGGCTTCGCCCAACGTGAACACCATGTCGCCTGCCGCCGAGCCTTCCGCGCGTATCGTCCGATAGCTGACCTCGCCATTGGGATAGCTCATCCGCGCGGCGGATTCCGCGCCGCCATAGGCGGGCGCTTGGCCTGCGCGATAGACGTGCGCATCCGTTGCAATATGCGCGGTCAACGCCGCCGCTGTGCCGGCGGCGCGCTCGATTTCAGAGACCTGGGCGACAGCGGCAGCGGCCGAACCAGCCCCGTTCGTGGCGACCGGCAACGTTTGCGGTTCGACGCCCTCGGCAAGGTACAGCCCCGGCTCGGCTACCGGGCCAGGGCCGCCATCGTAAATCCACTTCCAGGATCCGTCGGGTTGAATTCGCCAAACCGTGAAATATTGGATGGCCGGCGTGTGCGCGGCGTCGAAGCTCGCCGGCCCCGTTGTGAAGCCAAGATCGCCGGAGCGCGAGATGCCGGCATAAAGCGGCGCCCAAAATAGATTGCGCTCGCCGTCGTCGGGCAGCGCACACATGCGCTCATGGGCCGGGCCAAGGCCACCTTGCCCGACCAACTGGCTGTCCGCCGCGCTGTATTCGCAAAACGCCGGTATCCAGCCAATTTCCCCGGCTCGCGCGGCGAATGCGCGTTCGGCGGCGATCACTGGTGCAGCAATAACCGCCGCTTGGACGGCGGGCGCAGGTGTGGCGGCGCCGCTCGCACAGCCAGTGGAGAACAGGACCACGGCCAGGATGATGTGTTTCATGGCGCCAATCCGCCCGCTGGAGGCGCCCGGTCAATCCAAGTACGACGAACAGCGCCCTCTCTCACGCAGGCGTGAGCGCCCGTGGGCGTATCCTCCAGACTTGGGGATATCGCCGTCACGCGCTACAAGCCGCGCCTCCATGGCAAAAGCTCCCACTATTGGCATTGTCAGCCTCGGCTGCCCCAAGGCGCTCGTTGATAGCGAACGCATCATCACGCGGCTTCGCTCCGAGGGGTACAGCTTGTCCGCAGACTATGCGGGCGCTGACCTCGTCGTCGTGAACACGTGCGGGTTTCTCGACAGCGCCAAGGCCGAAAGCTTGGACGCCATCGGCGAGGCGCTAGCTGAAAACGGCAGGGTCATCGTTACCGGCTGCCTGGGCAAGGAAGAGGGCCTGATCCGCGCAACGCACCCGAAAGTGCTCTCCGTCACCGGCCCGCACCAATACGAAGCGGTGGTCTCGGCTGTGCACCAGCACTTGCCGCAGCTGCACGATCCTAAAATCGATCTCGTTCCGGAAGGCGGCTATCGCCTGACGCCCCGCCATTACGCCTATTTAAAAATCTCCGAGGGTTGCAACAATCGCTGCGCCTTCTGCATCATCCCAAGTATTCGCGGCGACCTCGTCTCGCGCCCTGCCAACACAGTGCTGAAGGAGGCCGAGAGCTTGGTCAAAGCCGGCGTGAAAGAGCTCCTCGTCATCAGCCAGGACACCAGCGCTTATGGCATCGACGTGAAATATGCCGAGAGCAAATGGAAGGACCGCGCCGTCCGCGCAAAATTCTACGATCTCTGCAAAGAACTCGGCGAGTTCGGCGCCTGGGTGCGGCTGCACTACGTCTATCCCTACCCACACGTCGATGAAGTCATAGGCTTGATGGCGGAGGGCAAAATCCTTCCCTATCTCGACATCCCGTTTCAGCACGCCAGCCCGCGTCTCCTGAAAGCGATGAAGCGCCCCGCGAACCAGGACAAGATCCTCGATCGCATCGCCAAATGGCGCGCCATCTGCCCCGACCTCACCATCCGCTCGTCTTTCATTGTCGGCTTTCCCGGCGAGACCGAAGGAGATTTCGAAACTCTGCTCGACTTTGTGGAGGAAGCCCGCATCGACCGCGCCGGCTGCTTCAAATACGAAAACGTCGAAGGCGCGCCCTCACGCGATCTGCCCGATCACGTCGATCAGGACGACATCGACGAGCGCTACGACCGCTTCATGGAAGTGCAAACCAACCTCGCCCACGCGCGCGGCCAAGAAATGATCGGCAAAACTGTCGACGTGATCTGCGACGGCTGGGACGAAGAAGCCGAAGCCTATGCCTGCCGCACCAAAGCCGACGCGCCAGAGATTGACGGCGTGGTGTACGTCGAGAGCGAAGCCGAACGCGGCGAAGGCGAGATGTTCAGCGCAACCATAACCGGCGGCGAAGCTCACGAATTGATTGGGATTACGTAGGCTTCCCCACCTTGCCCGACATCAAGACATCAACGCGTTGACATCAAGACATCAAACCGCTAAATTGTCCCCCATGCGCACCACCCTCACCCTCGAACCCGATGTTGCCGCCCAGATCGAGCGCCTGCGCAAAGAGCGCGAGCTTGGGCTGAAGGACATCATCAACGAAGCGCTGCGCCGCGGCCTCATGGACATGACCAAAAAGCCCAAGCAGCGCGAACCCTTCCGCACAAGCGTGCATGACGGGGGGCTCCTCATTATGGATGTGAAAGAGGCGTTGGCGATGCTCGACGAGGAAGAGGACCGCAGGAGGCTCGGGCTTTGATCCTCATCGACGTCAATCTGCTTATCTATGCGCACGTTCGGGCATCGCCGGAGCACGAAGCCGCTCGCACATGGCTCGACCGCCAGCTTAACGGCGCTGTGGCGCGCGTCGGCCTTCCTTGGCATTCGCTGCTTGGCTTTTTACGCATCGTCACGAATCCACGCATGATTGCACCGGCCGAACCCCTTGCGGGAGCGCTGGCGCAAATGGAAGCTTGGCTCGGGTGCGAAAGCGCTTGGATTCCGGAACCATCAGGGCGTCACTTATCGATCCTTGCAAGCCTGCTTCTGCAAGCCAATCGCGGAGGCAAACTCGTCTCCGACGCCCACCTCGCCGCCCTGGCGATCGAGCACGGCCTTACGCTCTGCTCCGCCGATACCGATTTCATCCGCTTTTCGGGCCTGCGCTGGATGAATCCGTTGGCTTCGGCGTAACGCCTAT
>JANNFH010000074.1:0-8621 GCA_031379565.1 Alphaproteobacteria bacterium | reverse complement strand
GACAATGCGCAGTAGGCGCTCGCGCGGCAGGAAGGGGGCCATGCGGGCGATGAAGGCGTTGCGCGCGCCGGTGATGACGACGCGCTTGTTGGCGCGGAAGCCGCGATAGCCCTGTTGCGCCACGGCGGCCGACGACATCACTTTGCTGACCTGCGCCAGGCGTGTGCGGCCGGTGCCGGCGCGCTCGCGGAATTTGCTGGCGGTGGGGCCTGGGCAAAGGCAAGAGACATGGATTCCGGTTCCGCGCGCCTCTTCCCAGAGTGCTTCGGAGAAGGAGAGCACGAAGGCTTTCGACGCGTAATAAACCGCCATCAGCGGGCCGGGTTGGAAGGCTGCGGTGGAAGCGACGTTCAACACGCCGCCGCGCTTGTTTGCAAGCATGCTGTCCCAGAAGAGGTACGTCAGTTCAACCAGGGCGCGGTCGTTGAGATCGATCATGCCGAGTTGGGTGTTGAGGTCGGACGAGGTGAGCGCGCCAGCATGGCCGTAACCGGCGTTGTTCACCAGCACATCGACGGAGAGACTGCGCGATTTTACCTCGTCGTAGAGCTTTTGCCCGCCGCCTTGGGCGCCGAGGTCGAGGGCAATGGTTTCCGCTTTCACGCCGTGCGCCTGTGACAGGCGTTGGGCCACTTCGCGCAGCGCTGCTTCCGAGCGCGCGGTGAGAATAAGATCGTAGCCATCGCGGGCAAGGCATTCCGCGAGATCGACGCCGATGCCTGCTGAAGCACCGGTGACGAGCGCGGTCTGGCCGCTCCCTGGTTTTTGACGCGCCATGGTGTCCCCTTCTCTCGCCGCGACGATACGCGCCGCCTGACCCAGTTCCAACTCTCGGGGGCGAATGTGCTAGAAGCAAAGCGATGAAGTCGTCCGATGAATTCGCCCTCAACGCCGAGGAAAAGGCGTTCGATCCGCCCGACGGGGTAAAGCCGAAAGTCATGAAGCCGCGTGATGCGGCGACCCTGATTTTAGTGCGCGGGGGGCGCGAAGTGATGATGGGGCAGCGGGCGGCGGGGCACGTGTTCATGCCCGACAAATGGGTATTCCCCGGCGGCAGGGTCGACCCAGGCGATGTCCGGGCCAAGGCCGCTTCCGAACTGAACGCCGAGACCGAAGCGCTGCTGCGCCAAGGGGGGGTGAGGCGGGCGCCACGGGCGTTTGCATTGGCCGCGACCCGTGAAACGCAGGAGGAGACCGGCCTCATGGTTGGCGGGCCTCAGGGACCCGACCTGGCCAAGCTGGAATTCGTGTGCCGGGCGATTACCCCGCCTTACCGGCCGCGGCGGTTCGACGCGCGGTTTTTCCTGGCCGATGCGGGGGAGGTCTTGGCCCATGACCGCCCCGAGGCTGGCGAAGAATTACTGCATACGGAATGGTTTGCGATGGAGGCGGCCGAGAAGCTCGACCTGCCCTCCATCACCCGGTTTGTGCTGAAGGAAGTGCGGGCGCGGCTGGCTGGGGAGTCGCGAGCGCCGGCGTTTTTGCGCTGGCGGAGGGGCGGGCATAGCTTGGAGCGACTAAGCCTCTGATCCCCGGTTGACTTTGGGGCCGGGCCCCGTATTTTCCGCGCCTTCGCGAAAACCCGTTTATTGAAGACCTGGGACTCTCCGTCATGGCCAAGCCGACCGTCATCAAGATCCGTCTCAATTCGACGGCCGACACCGGCTTTTTCTACGTCGCCAAGAAAAACCCGCGCACCAAGACTGAAAAGCTCAAATTCAAGAAATACGATCCGGTAGTGCGCAAGCACGTCGAGTTCGTTGAAGGCAAGATTAAGTAGCTTTCGGCGTTTGGGAGGTCCGAATCCGGCGAGACGGGGCGCGGAAAATCACTCATATTTCGGCCCATGCTGGACGCCGAAACTTGCCATGCCGCCTGCATTGCCCGGGACCGCCGGTTTGATGGCCGCTTCTATGTTGGGATCAAATCCACCGGCATCTATTGCCGCTGCATTTGCCCGGCGCGCACGCCGAAGCCTGAAAATCGCACCTTCTGGCCGTCTGCGGCGGCGGCGGAAAGCGCTGGTTTCCGCCCCTGTCTGATTTGCCGCCCGGAACGCGCGCCGGGGCTGGCGCCGATCGATGCGCCAGCGCGATTGGCGGCGCAGGCGTATGCGCGCATTGAAGCGGGCGCGCTGGAAGAGCGCGGGCTGGAAGCATTGGCCGCCGACCTCGGCGTCACATCGCGGCATTTGCGGCGGGTGATGAACGCCCAATTCGGCGCCAGCCCGATTGAAATCGCGCAGACCGGGCGCTTGCTCGCGGCGCGCCGGCTGCTCAACGAAACCGCGTTGCCAATTACCGAAATCGCGTTTGCGTCGGGCTTTCGCAGCTTGCGCCGCTTCAACACAGCGCTAAAGCAGCGCTACGGCGCACCGCCCTCAAAGATGCGAGGGCGCAAGGTGATTGTTCGCGGCGAGAGCTTCACCGTGTCGCTGTCGCCGCGCGGTGATTACAATTTTAAACCGATCCTGGAATTCCTCCGCGTGCGCGCGCTCCCTGCTGTCGAGATCGGCGGCGCCAAAAGCTACGCGCGGGTGTTGAGCCTCGGGGGCGCCACCGGCTGGGTCGAAATCGGCCAAGAAAGCAAGAAGAATGGCGCCAACGGTCTGACGCTCACGCTTTCGGAAAATCTCGCGCCGCACTTACGCCCGTTGTTGGCCAACGTGCGGGGGGCGTTCGACCTCGATGCGGAAATGAATGCGGTAGACGCCCACCTCGCGCGCGACAAACGCTTGGCGCCCGACATCGCAAGGGAGCCTGGGGTGCGCGTGCCGGGTGCGCTCGATGGCTTTGAAACCGCAATCCGCGCGGTGCTCGGCCAGCAAGTCACGGTCGCCGGCGCGCGCACGTTGACCGAGCGCTTAGTCGGACGTTTCGGCGCACCCTTCGAGTGTGGTCGCCAGGGATTGACGCGCGCTTTCCCCGTGCCCGCCGCGCTCGCGAACGCTGGCGCGGAGGCCCTCGCAAAGATTGGCCTGCCGAAGAAGCGCGCAGAAACGCTACACCGCCTCGCCGTCGCCTGCGTCGATAACAAGCTGCCGCTTTCGCGCGGCGCGATCGCCACGGGACGAGCGGCGCTGGCAGAAATTGCCGGCATCGGCCCGTGGACGATCGAGTATGTGGCGTTGCGCGCGCTCGGCGATCCTGACGCTTATCCCGCCACCGATTCGGCGCTGATCGCGGCGTTGGGGCGTAAAGGCGAAACGTTGGAAGATTTGAAACCCTGGCGCGGCTACGCCGCCGTGCGCTTGTGGCGCCGCGCTGCCGTGAAAGGACCAAGGCCATGATCAGCATTGTGCATGAAAGCCCAGTGGGGCCGTTGACGCTTCATTCCGATGGCGCGGCGTTGACGGGGCTTGAGTTCGAAGATCCGAAACATCCGCTTTTGCCGAGCCGGCCCGGCAACGACCGCATCCTTGAAGCGGCGCGCCGCCAGCTCGACCAATATTTCGCCGGCAAGCTGAAGCGGTTCGAATTGGCCGTCGCGCCGCGCGGCACGCCTTTCCAGCAGCTTGTCTGGGCCGGGCTTTTGAACATCGCCTTCGGCTTTACCAAGAGCTACGGCCAACTCGCCGCCGAAATCGGCGCGCCGAACGCCCAGCGCGCCGTTGGCCTCGCCAATGGGCGCAACCCGATCTCGATTATCATTCCGTGTCACCGCGTGATCGGCGCCGATGGCAGCCTGACCGGCTATGGTGGGGGCATGGATCGTAAGCGCCAATTGCTCGATCTCGAGCAGGGGCCAAGCTTGATTCGCTGCTGAACGCAGCGTCGCGGGGCTCGCTTCCCGGTTTGCGCCCGTGCTAAAGCCCGCCGGGCACGGCAGGGAGAGATTTATGCGGATCGAAATGGCGGCGGCCCTCTGCGCTCTCGCCGTCTTGGCAAGCGCTGGATTGAGCGCGGCGCAAACCAGCACACCGGGTTGGAGCTACGGCTATGTCGAGGGCGCCGCTATCGCCACCCATACCGATTCCGATGGTGATGTGGTCGCTACCATAATCTGCAGGCCGCCTGATGGGGTTATGGTGCTGTCCGATTACAGTTTTGGCCGCGGCGAGCGCCGGGCGACATCAGCGACGGTGCGGATCGGCCAGATGAGCATCAATGTTCCGGCCACTTCTGAGGGCCGCGGCGGGGGCGCGCACCTGGCCATCAACTTGCCCCAGCGCCCGCCGGTGCTGGCGGGGGTGCAGCGCGAGGACGCGCTTTCGGTGACGGTCAACGACGTCACGCATTCCTATGGCGCCGGCAGCGGCAAGCAGATGGAAGACGTCGCTTATGCCTGCTGGCAGGGCGGCAGCTGAGTCTAAGCAGCCATTTCCATTTGCCTGAACCAAAGTTAACTGCCTAACATCCGCGTGATTGGGGTTGAGGCGCGCGCGGTGACGGGCGTGTTGAGTATGATGGCGCGTGGCGGAATTGACCTGCGAACGGCTGAACAAGCGCTAAGGCCTGCGCCAAAGGCGGCTTCGGTGTGCGCCGTGGTGCGCGCGGAAACCAAGCCCGGCAGGGCCGATCAGTTCGAAGCATTGCTGGGTGATTTCGCATTCCAAGTTCGCGCCGAGGAACGCGGTTGCGTGTCCTATGTCATTACGCGCTTGCTTGGATCGGACACGCACTTTGCCGTGCATGCCCGTTTTGCCGGCTGGCATTCGTTTCAGCGGCACGCGCTGACGGCGCACATGAAGCGGGCGCTGCCGCGGCTAACGGCGCTGTTGGCGACGCCGATTTCGCTCGAAATATTTCTGGAAGTCTAGGTGCGGTCCGGCTCCAGAAGTCATTCCGGGTACAAAATTCACCGCTATGGCCATCGCGAACGACAGGGCGAGCGCCACCACGGCCGTCCAATCTGCTTGACCGGGCGCGGCGGCGCCGCGGGCGGCGAGCACTTCCACTGAAACGAATGCGGCGCTGAGCAGCGCCGCAATGGCGAGCGCAGCGCGTGTCCGCAGGTGTGCGTTGCGCCCACGCCAAAACACCCAATGCGCCCAGGCCGCGATCGCCGGCGGTGCGAACCCGAGTGGGGCATGCTGGAACAGAGCCAAATCGACGCCCGAAGCAAGGCGGCCCGCCCAAAATGGCGTGAGCCACAGCAAGCCGGCCACGACGCTCAAGCCGAGCGCGGCAAAACCCAGCAGAGAGGCGGCCGCGCGACTGACCCACACCGCGCCGCGCTCGGCGCGAACCGCCAAGGTCAGCGAAAGCGCGGCGATAGCGGCGATTTGTACGCCGGCTTCGAGAAAGCCGATCGGCATGGCATTTGGCGCCCCGCCGGAGAGCAGAAACCGAAGCAGCGCTACGCTGCTGGCGAGCGCGCCAACAATCGCGCCGGCTTCGAAGATCGCGGCCGCTCTCGGCGTTCTGGGCTGCGCCAGCAAGGCAGCGCCGCCGGCGGCCAGCGTGGGCGTGGCCAAAGCCGCCGCAAGCGTGAGCAAAGACGGCCATGCCTGCGCCACCGCGCCCCAGGCGATGATTGCCGCGATCACCAGCGCACCGACAGCGCTGGCGCGCCAAAGCAATTGCGGCGCGCGACGATCAAGCAGGACAAGGCCGAGCGCCGCGCTCGCGAGGACGCTCGCGGCCAGCGGCGCCGGCACGGCCAGCAGGGTGGCAAGGGTGAGTGAGATCACCGCGCCTATCATCAACACCCAGGCGGTGAGGTTCAATCCGCCAATACCGCGCGGTGATTGCCGCGCCGCCAAAGCCAGCAACGCGCCAAACAGCAGCGCCAAGGCGGTGAATACGCCGGCGGCGGCGCGCGGGTCCGCAAGCCCGTGTTGCGACAACGACAACATCCCCGCGGCCAAAATAGGCGCCGCAATTCCGGTCGCCGCCAGCACCACGCCGCGTGCGCCAAGCGCGGGAACCCGCACGAAAGCGACGCCGAAAAACAGCGCACCGGTCCAGGCCGCGACGGGCGTAAACCAAACCGCAGCGTCGCCCTGCCCGCTCAAAACGTAGAGGCCGCCAATGGCCGCCGCGAATGCTGCGAGATGGAACCCCTCGACGCGCTGCGACGAAGCGCCGAGCAGAGCGACCAGCGCCACAAAGACAGCGAACGCTGCGCCCGCTGGGCCAATCATGCCTGCGGCATTGCTCAAAGCCAGGAGCGTCGCACCCATGAACAGGGCCATGACGGCGCCAGGCGGGGCGCCGCGCAGGCGCGCATGGCCAAGCCCGGCGGCGCCGGCGACCGCCGCCAAGAAAGGAAAGCCCATCGGCGCGCTTTGCGCGGCGTCCGTCGCGAACGCTGTCAGCGCCCATGCGCCTGACGCGAACGCGCCGACCCAGGCGGCCGCGCGCCACAAATGTTGCAGAGACAAAAGCATCAGAGCGGCGCCGACGCTGAGGCCGGTTGCGACCAGGGCTTGCGCCGGAACGCCAAAGCCCAAGCCCGTCAGCGGGGCGAGCGCCATCGCCGCCGCCGAAATCAGCCGCGCGGTTTCGGGACTTATGCTCACGCGCCACGGCGAGACTTCCTCGGCGGCCTCATTGGCCATGAAGCGGCGTGCGCGCGGGGCAGGTGACGGCGCCAGCGCTGGCCCAAAGGAATCGCCGCGGGGCACGCGGGCGCCGGGGCGGACCCACGAGGCGTCAAACGGATCGTCACTTGGCGTCGTCGTGGGGGGCGTGGTCGCGGCAGGCGCTAGTGCGGCCTCAGCTCGCGCAGGTTGCGGGCGTTTCTGAGCGGCGGCGCTAAAGCGCACCATCTCCAATGTTTCCAGCATGCGTTTAACGCGCGCGAGATCAGCGTTGATGCGATCGAGCTTGCGCCACAGCGCTGCGAACACCGCTGCGGTGGCGACCAATTGGACCACCAGAAGTGCTGCAATTTCCATCTCACCTCCGGCGCCGCCAGGCGGAGCGTCTCGCTAAGCGTTAATGGGAGCCCAGTTTACGCGCGCCCTGAATGAAGCGCATCGCCTATGGCGTCGGCGCGGCGACCGAGGCGTTTCAATCGGCGCGCCAGGGCCTTGCGGGCGCGAATGGCGCTTTCAGACCCGCCGGCGAGATCAGGCTCTTGCGCGAGGCGTTCAACCAACAATAGGGCGTCGCGTTCGCGTCCCAACGCGTCGCCGAGGCGCTCATTGCGCGCCAGCCGGCGTTTGCGATTGGCGGGCCAAGCGCCATCGAGCAACATGGCCGCATAGAGGCGATCCTTCTCGCGTTTGCGCCATTGGTGGCGGCGTGCGGCGATGGTCGAGGCGCGCCCGCGACGCCGCGCCTGGCGCGCGCGCCGGACTATGCGCCGGGCGCCTCTTTCGATTTGGCGCGGCGAGGCCTCGGGCCAAACCTGCGCCATTGCCAAGAGGTCGCGCAGCCCCGCGCCGATGGCGTCAACGTCGAGTGCGGGCAGTTTTAATTCCAGCGCTGCGAGCGTGTCGGCGGCGGCGCGGAGGGCGGCCGCTTGCTTCCTGCTCCCTTTGCGGGCGGTGGTGCGGGCGGCGGCGGAAAGCGCGGCGAGGTCGCGCGCATGGGAGAGGGCGTGCATCACCGCGCGCGCGGATTCGTTGAACACAGCCGAGAGGCCGGGCGCACAAGCACGGCCAACGCGCGCCAGCGCGCGGGCGCGCTTCAGCCGCACGCGGCAGCGATGCACCGCCTTCGCCGTGAGCGGCGCGGCGCCGAGTTCATCGAGCGCGGCGCGAATTTCATCAGACAAAGCGGCGCGCAAATCGAACGCCGCAGCCGGCGAACGCATGGTCAGACCCCTGGGAAAACATCCGCGACGAGTTGCCCCCCGCCGTCAGCCGGTGATCTTCTTGAGCGTACCGGAAAATGCAAGCAATGTTCGACCGCGCTGCGTCATCAGACCGCGCACAAAAAGCAGGGAACGGGTTGCGCGCAAGACTTCCCCTTCGGCTTCGACCCAGCCATCAAGGCCTCCCGCGCTAACGAAGTCGCAATTGCAGGTCAGCGTCACCGCTTTGATCCCACCTTGCAAGGCCTTGTGGGCTATGGAGAAAAGCGCAAAGTCCGCGAAGCTCATTAACGCGCCGCCATGTAGCGCGGCGCCGCCATTGAGATGATCGCGGTTTGGCTGAAATGCGCAGCGTGCTCTTTCGCCCTCAATCTTGAAGAAAAATGGGCCGGCGAGGGTTTCAAACGGATCAGCGCCCTTGCCCCAGGTCATCCAGCCGGCGAACGGACCTTCGGTCAGTGTTTCCGGTTTGCCGTAGGGCTCGTTAGCTGCGCCATCCGCACTCATTGTCGTCTCCGGGGCAATTCGTTCTATGCTGATCGGTATAGCGGGAGTGTGAGATGGCCGAGGACCACGAATTGCGCAACCAATTGATCGCCGCGGTGCGCCGTTTCGTCGAGGAGCGCCTGCGCCCGCTTGAGGCGCGCGTGGCGGAAGATGACGCCATCCCCGCCGATGCGCTGGCGGAGATGCGGGCGCTCGGGCTGTTTGGCTTGTCCATTCCCCAGATTTACGGCGGGCTTGGCCTTTCGATGGAAGACGAGTGCCGGGTGATGTTCGAGTTTTGCCGCTGCTCGCCGGCGTTTCGCTCCGCCTTTGGCACCAATGTTGGCATCGGCAGCCAAGGGCTGGTGATGTTTGGGACCGACGCGCAAAAGCAGCGCTGGCTCCCCGGCATCGCCGCCGGCGAAGTGGTG
>JANNFH010000060.1:0-12425 GCA_031379565.1 Alphaproteobacteria bacterium | reverse complement strand
GCCAATTTCGCAACACTCCCACAAGGGGAGAAGAACGAGCGCCTGCTTGGTGGGCGCCATCAATTGCTCCAACCCGCTGCCTGCTCGATCAAAAACTGACGGAAGGCGGCGATGCGCTTGGAGCGTTTCAAGTCGCTGGGGTAGATGAAATAAACGTCGAACGAGGGGCCCGGTAAATCGGGCAGCACCTTCACCAGATGCGGATTTTCTCGGGCCATGTAATCGGGCACGCTGGCGATGCCGAAGCCGCTCTCGACCGCGCGCAGCATGCCGTAGACGTTGTTGATCTCTAAAAGCGGCTGGCGGGGCTTGGCGTCTTCGCGGCCGGCGCGCTGGGCCCAGTCCAGTTCTCGCATCGGCGTCGGCACGCCGGCCTGGTAGGCGATGATGTGGTGATGATCGAGGTCATCGACCTCTTTGGGCGCGCCATGACGGGCGATGTAAGCCGGCGAGGCGTAGAGGCTCACGTGCACCTCCAGCAATTTGCGTTGGATGAGGTCCGCGTGGGTGGCGGCCCAAAGCCGGATCGCGCACTCGGCTTCGAGCTTGAGCAGATCGTATTCGCGATCATCGAGCAGCAATTGCACGCGCGTCTCGGGATAGGCGTCGGTGAAATGCACCAAGCGCGGCGCCAGCCAAGTCGCGCCGAACGCGACCGGCGCGGTGACTTTCAAATCGCCGATGACTTTTTCCCGCGCATCCTTCAGCGTCGATTCGGCGATGATCGCCGCGCCGTTCATTTCCCGGGTGAATTCGCGCAGCGCCATGCCAGGGCCAGTGAGCAGCAGCCCGCGCGCATGGCGCTGGAATAGCGGCACGCCCATGCCGCTTTCCAGCGAGGCAATCTGGCGGCTGACGGAGGATTGGCTGACGCCAAGCTTTTCAGCGGCGGCGGTCAAGCTGCCGGTCTCGGCGGCGTAATGGAAGGTTTTGAGCTTGTCCCAGTCCATCGCCGCGCCCGCCGCCCCTGAGGCACCCGTTGGCCGGGCCCATGCGTTGCAATATTGCATAGCTCAAGGGGCGGGTCGAGGCTGCGCTTGAGTTCGGCGCTCAAATCATCGCGGCGGTTCGCGGCTATGCATCAGGCCGCCGTGCGGGCGTCGGCGCGCGGCGCGGGGACTAACCCCGAACGCACCCGCAAAAACGCGGTCGTGCCGACGCCTGGCGTGCTCTCTAGCCAGACATCGCCGCCGAGGATGCGGGCAAGGTCTCGGGTTATGGAGAGGCCAAGTCCAGTGCCGCCGTAGCGCCCGGAAATCGATGAATCAGCTTGCTGAAAAGGCTGAAACAAGCGCGCGATTTGTTCGACGCTCATGCCGATGCCGCTGTCCTTGACGCGGAACACGACAGACTCGCCCCCGGCGATCGCGGCGCGCTGGGCCGATACTTCCACACGGCCTTCTTGTGTGAATTTGCAGGCGTTTGATACGAGGTTGAGCAGACATTGCTTCAATCGGCGCGGATCGGAATGAATGCTCCCGAGCTCTCGCCCCTCGCGCCACACCAATGAGGTTTGCGTCTTCTCGGCGAGCGGCGCGCTGACCGACATGACCTCTTGGGCGAGATGCTTGGGATCAAACGTGGAAAGTTCGAGGTCCACGTGGCCGGCTTCGACCTTGGCGAGGTCGAGAATGTCGTTGATGAGAGACAACAGATGGGTCGCGGCGGCGGTTACGCGGTTGAGGTCGGCGATCCTCTGATCATCAGCTTCGGACGGTTCCATCTCTTCGAGCACGAGTTCGGTATAACCGATGATGGCGTTGAGCGGGGTGCGCAGTTCGTGGCTCATGTTGGCGATGAATTGCGATTTTGCTTTGTTGGCGCTCTCGGCCGCCGCGCGGGCGGCGTCGCCCTCGATTTTTGAACGCGCTACGCCGCGCAAAATTTCAAGCGCGCGCGCGATTTCGCCAACTTCATCCCTGCGTTCTTGGAGCGGAACTGCGCGGTCATATCCGCCCTCGGCGAGGGACCTGATCGCGCTGGTGAGCCTGCCAATGGGCTGCACGACCCCCTGACGAAGTAAAATGAAGGTGGTCGCAAGGGCGATTCCGAACAGCGCCATCGCCATAAACAGCGTGGCCAGCCGGTCGCTTTCAAGGCGCTCCACCCGCTCACGCAAGAGCCGATCGAGTTCAGCACTCACGGCGTTGTTCAGGGCAATGAGCGATGCTGACGCGGCCGTTTCTGCTTGTCGCAGATTTATCCGCCCTCGAAGTGGGGTGGCTGCGATCTGCTCGGCTTCCGCTACGAAACCAGCTCCAAGCCAACGCGATCCAGCTTGCAGCGGACCGACACTTTCGCCGAGGCGCGTGTCAATTGCGCCCCGAATTCCCGCGTCGATGGAAAAGTCCAATTCGGCGCGAGCGTTTTCGAACGCGGTCACGCTTGCGGCGATGTTGTTTTGATCGACCGTCGAAAGGGCGCTGTCCGCCCGCGCTTCCTGCACGATGGCGCCAAGGGCGCGCAGGGCGTTTTGAGTGGCCGGCAATTTGGTGACCACCGCGTCCATCGCATAATAAGAATCGAGATCGGGGTCGAGGATGAGGTTGGATTTATCGCCGATTTCACGGCGCAGGGCGGCCAATGAATGCGCGGCCGCCGCCAAGTGCGCCGCGTCACGGGCGCCGGTGCTCAAGATGGCTTCGAGGTGCGCGCAAGCAGTTGAGAAATTCGTGTCGATGCCGAGCGCCACGCCGTATTGGTGTTGCGCTTGGAGAAGCGCGGAGACCGTCGCCGCAAGCTGTGGAGCAGATGCGCCCTCAGCGCCGAGGCGACCGATGTCGTGCAATCGTAATTCCGCGTCAATGACGCTGGCGAGGTATTGGAGGCCCAGCCTCTCCTTGTCGGCAAACGAGATCGCGCTTTGTTGGCCCTCATTGAGTTTGAAGGAGGCGAAGAAGAGCGGCGCCAGAAACAGCGACAACGCCAGGGCAAATTTCCGGCTGACCGAAAGGCTTCCCAGGAGGCTTTTGGCCGCTGGCGCGCTCGCCGCTGCGGTCCTCTGGGCTCCCACGGCGCGCGTCTCCTCGACCGGCGAACGGCGCGTCCACCCTGACGTTTGGCTATTTTGGAGACACAATGGTAAATTCGCCGCTAATCCGCGTACTACGCTGCGGCGTTCGCGGCGCCGGTGTGGTCGTGTTCGATGGCGGCCAGATATTTCTCGGCCTCTAGCGCGGCCATGCAGCCTAGGCCGGCGGCGGTGACGGCTTGGCGGTAGACATCGTCGGCGACATCGCCGGCGGCGAAGACGCCCGGGATGTTGGTCTCGGTCGTGCCCAGCTTCACTTTGATGTAGCCGCCCTCGCGCATGTCCAGCTGGCCGACGAACAAGCTCGTTGCCGGGACGTGGCCGATGGCGATGAACACGCCGTCGATTTTTCTCTGCTGGCGTTCGCCGGTGTTCACGTTGCGCAGTACCGCGCCGGTGACGCCGAACGGAGATTCCGCGCCGATCACCTCATCGAGCGCGCTGTTCCACACCATCTCGACTTTGGGATGGCGCAGCAGGCGCTCTTGGTTGGTCTTGTCGGCGCGCAATTCATGGCGGCGATGCACAAGCGTGACCTTGCTGGCGAAATTGGTGAGGTAAAGCGCTTCTTCGACCGCGGTATTGCCGCCGCCGATGACGATCACTTCTTTGTTGCGATAAAAGAAACCGTCACAGGTGGCGCAGGCCGATACGCCGAAGCCTTGGTATTTTTTTTCGCTCGGCAGGCCGAGCCAGCGTGCTTGCGCGCCGGTGGCGATAATCAGCGCATCGGCGGAATAAAGCTGACCCGCGTCGCCCACCAGCTTGAAGGGGCGCCGAGAGAGATCGATGGATGCGATGTGATCTTCAACGATTTCGGTTCCCACATGCTTGGCCTGCGCGCGCATCTGCTCCATCAGCCAAGGGCCCTGGATGATTTCGGCGAAGCCTGGGTAATTCTCAACGTCGGTGGTGATGGTGAGCTGGCCGCCCGGCTGCACGCCGGCGATCAGCAGCGGCTGGCGAAGCGCGCGCGCGGCGTAGATGGCGGCGGTGTAGCCGGCGGGGCCAGAGCCGATAATGGCCACGGGGGCGTGGCGAACGGGAGCTGTCATGATGGGCCTCTTGCCAGGATTCGCCGCCTTAATATGGCGGGCCTGGCCGCGGCTTGAAAGCATGCCGAGCCGCCGCGGGGCGGCGAAAGCTCATACGTCGCATCCGGTCGCACATTTGCGCACGGGCTGGTTTCGTCTCAACAATAAGGAATGCCGCAGCGGGCCAAGATACTCATCGTCGAGGACGACGCCCTGATCGGCCAGGAAATGGCCGAGCGTGTGGAACGGCTTGGCTATGCGGCGCTCGGCCCCGCGCACACCCTCGAGGCGGCCGAGCAGGCGGCGGCGCGGGAGCGCCCGGATGCGGCCTTGCTCGACGGTACTCTCCACGGCCGCTCCAGCGTCGAATTTGGCGCCGCATTGGCGGCGGCGGGCGTGCCGATCGCGTTCTGCACTGGCGATGCTTTTATTCGCGGGCTACCGCCGCAACTCGCCGCGGTGGCGGTGTTGCTCAAGCCGGTCAGCGATGAGCAGCTGCGGGCGGTGCTGGCGAAGATGCTGGGGCGTTGAAGGTGGCCAGGAATATGAACCTCTATCACATAAAGCGCGCGCTGCTGACGCCATACCGCTGGTATAGGCGGCGCAGGGAACCCCATCACACCGGGTTCATCAAAGCCGCACTGGAACTGCATTCTTACAGTCCGGCTCTCTACGCCTTCATGAAAGCCACGATCGAAAAGCCGGAGATTCTGCACGACGCGCCGAATATCGACAGCGACTCCATCGTCTTTGATGTGGGTGGGTACGCCGGAAATTGGTCGGCAAAGATTTTTGAGAGATACCAGCCGCACCTCTATTGTTTCGAATTGGAGCCGAATTTCGCGCGCAGGATTGCCGCCCGCTTTGCGTCCAATCCGAAAATCCATTGCTTCGATTATGGATTGAGCGGCGAGAACGCAACCTTGCCGCTTGTTCAAAAAGATATGGGCTCCACGCTCTATCCCGATTCAGGCGTCCAGCCCGGAACAGGAAAGAGCGTGCAAGTGCGGGTGCGCGATATCGTTGAGGTGCTGGATGAGTTGCAGCTGAGGAGTGTTGATTTGCTAAAGCTCAACATTGAAGGCGGCGAGTACGATGTGCTTGAGCGCATGATCGCGGCGAACCGCCTGCGGGACGTGGCCTGCCTCATGGTGCAGTTTCATGAATGGCTGGACGGCGCCAATGGGCGACGGGATAAGATACGCAAGGCGCTCCGAAGAACGCACCGCCTGGTTTGGGATTATCGTTTTATTTGGGAGCAATGGGTGCGCATTTAGCGTGCGCGCTGTTTAGAGCGTTTGATCCAGGGCGTCGATCAGCTTCGCCACCTCTTCCGGCGAAGTGTAATGCACGAAACTGACGCGCAGCACGCCGTGCTCGGCATCAATTCCAAGGGCTTCGAGGCAGCGTACGGCGTAGAAATTGCCGCCCCCTGTCATGATGCCCTTGGGGACGAGCTTCGCCGCCGCAGCCGCGCCTGGCTCGGCGAGCGCCATCGCCACCGTCGGCGCGCGGCTTTCCGCTTGGCGCGGGCCGAGTAGGCGCACGGAGTTTTTGCTGGCGAGAAAATCGAGCAGCGGTTGGAGGATTGATGTTTCGTGCGCGCGCATCAGATCGTGCGCGACGGCGGCCTTCTGAACCGCTGATCTCTCTCCCGCGCGATGATGCGCGCAGAGCGCGTCGATATAATCGGCCATGCCTGCGCAGGCCGCCACTTGTGCATGATCGGGACCGGCGGGTGTGAAGCGCTTGTAGAGCGCGCCGCCGTTGAAATAATGCGCCTGGTTGGGTAGCGCCTCGCCGAGCGCGCGGCGAATGACCATGATTCCCTGGTGCGGGCCGTAGGTCTTGTAGGCGGAGAACAGGTAGATATCCGCTCCGAGCCCGGAGACGTCGGGAAAACCGTGCGCCGCGTAGCTGACGCCATCGACGCAGACATAGGCGCCGGCGCTGTGCGCGAGCGCGGTGATTTCCGCGACCGGATTGATCTCCGCCACAATGTTCGAGCAATGCGGGAAGCAAACCAGCTTCACTTTGCTGTCGAGCAGCGGTTTGAGTTTTTCGAGCGCGAGATGTCCCGTCTCGGGCTCGAGCTTCCATTCGCGGATTTCAATGCCGCGATCGGCAAGGCGCCGCCACGGGCCGGAATTGGCTTCGTGATCTTGATCGGTGACGATGATGGCGTCACCGGGCTTGAGCATCTGCCCGAAGGCTTGGGCCAGAACGTAGGTGTTCTGCGTCGTCGATGGCCCGAAGCTGACCTCTTCGGTCTCGACATTCAACATCGCGGCGAGCCGCTGGCGCGCCTCATCCATTTCCTCGCCGGCCAGTCGCGAGGCGGCATAGGCGGAATAGGGCTGCACCTTGCGTTCGGTGTAAAACCGCGTCAGGCGATCGATCACCTGGCGGCAGGTATACGAGCCGCCAGCGTTCTCAAAGAACGCCTGACCTTGCAAGCTCGGCTGCGCGAAGGCGGGAAACTGGCGGCGGACGAAATCCAAATCAAGAGACATGACGTTCCTTCGGAGCGGTTCCCGAAAAGTGTGAAGCGGTTTTCGGGTGTGAACCGATCTAATCTCTAGATATAGACCCATTCCCGATCGGAGTGAGTTGCTCCAATCGGGAATGAGTTTAGCGCGCACCCGCGCGGGCGGCCCAAGCCGTCAGCAGGGCGGCGGCGACGCGGTCGGTTTCCGAAAGTGGCGGGTAGGCCCAGGTTTCGAGCTTGCCATTGTAGGGCCGGGCGCAGCCGCGCCGCTGCAAGCTTTGGTGGAAGCGCTCGAGCTTGCCGGCGCGGCCATCGACGGCGAGCACATGGATGGGTTTGCCGCTCGAAGCAGATTCGGTGGCCATGTTGACGCTGTCGGCGGTGACGAAGATGTGGTCGGCTGCGCCCAGCATGGCGAAATAGGGGTTCAGCCCTTCGCCCTCGAAGAACACCGCGCAATGGGGCGCAAGCCAGGTACGAAATTGAATGCGCGCCGGTTCGCTGGTGCGGCGCGAGAGCGTCGCCATCAGCGTGCCGCCGGTTTCACGCTGCACCCGCGCCAGCGCCTCGGCGATTTCGCGGGCGCGCTCCGGGCCGATGTTCTGGCGCTTGGATTTGCCGCCGATCAGCACGGCGAATCGTGGTCCGGGCAGATCGTCGAGTTGAGTGGGATAATCCATCAGCGCCTGATCGAGCCGTTCGGCGGTGACGCGGTGGCAGGCGCCGACAATGGGCAGCACGTTGGCGCCCTCAAGCGCATCGTGGATGGGCGGTACGACGACGTCGAACTCTCGCGGATTGACGCGCGGGTCCTGCAATTGCGCCACCAATGTTTCACCCTCGGACCAATGGCGCACGCCCATCGAAAGGGGAATTGAGGCGCGCCCACAGCCGATCCAGATGTCGGGCCAGGGCGGGGTTATCGGATCGGAATTCACCGACAGGGCGTGCAGCGGCGCTGGCGTGAAGCCGGGCGGGGCCCAGGACCAGGGCGTGCGCAAGTGCACACGCTTGATGAGGATGCGCGCCGGTGTGCGCCGCGCAATCGCCTCGGCAAGCCCGAGCGCCTGGTTTTCGATGCCGGCGCGGCCATCGCTGACCGCCCAGATGCTCACCGGCTCGGCGGGCTGAAAACCGACGGATCTCATTGGCGCAATGCGCCGGGATAAGCGCTCGCCCCAACCGGGAGAGGGTAGGGAAGGGGGACGCCAAAATATGCTGACACTTGGAAACGGCGGGGCCTCACCCCACCCCCCGGCCCCCTCCCCTCACGGGGAGGGGGAGCTTTCATAGGAACTTCACTTTGACGATCTCATAGGATTTCGCGCCGCCGGGGGCCATGACTTCGACGACGTCGCCTTCTTCCTTGCCGATCAGGGCGCGCGCGATCGGGGAGGTGACGGAAATCTTGCCGCCCTTCACGTCGCTCTCGTCCTCGCCGACGATTTTGTACTTGGCTTTGCCGCCGGAATCCTCGTCCACCAGGGAGACGGTGGCGCCGAATTTTACCTGTTTTCCCGAGAGCTTAGAGATGTCGATGATCTGCGCGCGGGCGATCTTGTCCTCGATTTCGAGCAGGCGGCCCTCGATAAAGCTCTGGCGCTCCTTGGCGGCGTGATATTCGGCGTTCTCGGACAGGTCGCCATGCTGGCGCGCCTCCGAGATCGCCTGAATCACGGTGGGGCGCTCCTGGGTCTTCAAACGCTTCAATTCCGCGTCCAGGGCCTGATAGCCCTCGGCCGTCATCGGTATTTTTTCCATGTCTGGGATGGCTCTCGTGGTCTTGGAAGGGAAAGTTGAACCCGGCCCGGCGGGTCCGTCAAGCGTAGGTCTGAAGCGCCCGGACGCCTAGCGCGACCCCTGATTTAAGGCGTCGAATCGCCTGAATCGAGGCCCGCGCCCCCGAAACGGTGGTATAATAGGGGATATTTTGCACCAACGCCGTGCTGCGAATGGACGCGGAGTCGCGGTGGGATTGGGCGCCTTCGGTGGTGTTGAAGACCAGCTGGACCTCGCCGTTCTTCATGGCGTCGATGATATGGGGACGGCCCTCGGCCACTTTATTCACCCGCTCGACCGCCAGTCCGACGCCAATCAGGAAATCGGCGGTGCCGCCGGTGGCGATGATGCGAAAGCCTAGGCTGGCGAGATCGCGGGCGCAGGCGACCATCGCGTCCTTGTCGGAATTCTTGACCGAGATGAAGACGCAGCCGGCAATCGGCAAAATGATGCCCGACGCGCTTTGGCTCTTGGCGAAAGCAGCCTCGAAATTTTCGTCCAGCCCCATCACTTCGCCGGTCGAGCGCATTTCCGGACCGAGCACCGGGTCGATGCCGGGAAAGCGCGCGAACGGAAATACCGCTTCTTTCACCGCAACATGGGAACGCTTGGGCCGATGCAGCTTGAGTTCGGCGAGCGTAATTCCCGCCATCACCTTCGCTGCCGCCGCGGCGATCGGCACGCCAATGGCTTTGGCCACGAACGGCGCCGTGCGGGAGGCGCGCGGATTGGCTTCGAGCACGTAGATGTCGCCGTCCTTGACCGCGAACTGGATGTTGATGAGCCCCTTCACGCTGAGCGCGCGGGCGAGGCGCTCGGTTTGGGCCTCGACCTCGGCGATCAATTCGGCCGAGAGCGTGTAGGGCGGCAGCGCGCAGGCGCTGTCGCCAGAATGCACGCCGGCTTCCTCGATGTGCTCCATCACCCCGGCGACGAACACATCCTTGCCGTCACAGATGGCGTCGACATCGACTTCGATGGCGTCGCGCAGATAGCGGTCAAGCAGGAGCGGGCGCTTCTCGGAAATGGCCAGCTCCGAGGGCCCGCCGAGCGCATGCGATAAGCGCGCGACGTATTCCTGCAGCTCGTCCTCGCCGTGAACAATTTGCATGGCGAGCCCGCCGAGCACGTAAGAGGGGCGCAACATAATCGGGTAGCCGATGCGCGCGGCGGCGGCGCGGGCAGTTTCGAGCGAGGGCGCGGTGGTGTTCTCCGGTTGCTTCAGGCCAATTTTGTGCAACAGAGCCTGGAAACGTTTGCGGTCTTCGGCCAGGTCAATGGCGTCAACGCTGGTGCCAAGGATCGGCGCGCCTTCGTCGGCCAGCGGCTGAGCCAGTTTCAGCGGCGTCTGCCCGCCAAACTGGACAATCAGGCCTTGGACCTCGCCGTTCTGCTGCTCGGTTTCGAGAATTTCGAGCACGTCTTCGGTGGTGAGCGGTTCGAAATAAAGCCGGTCGGAGGTGTCGTAATCGGTTGATACGGTTTCGGGGTTGCAATTGACCATGATCGATTCAACGCCGATCTCGGCGCAAGCAAAGGCGGCGTGACAGCAGCAATAATCGAACTCGATGCCCTGGCCGATGCGATTGGGGCCGCCGCCGAGGATGATGATTTTTTTGCGGTTGGAGGGATCGGATTCGCAATCGGGATGCAGAGTCTGAATCCCTTCTCCCCCTTCCGGGGGAGAAGGTGTCAGCGAAGCTGACGGATGAGGGGGCTGGCGCGAGGTTGGGGAAGGTTGCGTTTCCTTCCCCTCACCCGATTGCTGCGCAATCGACCTCTCCCCGTGGCTGGGGAGAGGTGAGGTGTAGAGCCCAGTTTCATACGTCGAATACATATAGGGCGTCGCGGCGCGGAACTCCGCGGCGCAAGAATCGATACGTTTGAATTGCGGGCGAACGCCGAGCTTGCGTCGCAGCGCGCGGACATCGCGTTCGTTCTGGCCGGTGAGCTTGGCCAAGCGTGCGTCGGCGAAGCCCTGGGCTTTGAGCGCGCGAAACGCAGGCGCATCCTTTGGCAGGCCCTGGGCGCGCACCTTCGCCTCGGTGTCTATGATCTCTTCGATCTGACGCACGAACCATGGATCGTAATGCGTCGCCGCGCAAATTTCCTCGACGCTCAAGCCGCGGCGCAAAGCTTCGGCGACGACCAGCAGGCGATCGGCTTTTGGCGCGACCAGGCGCGCGCGCACTGCGGCGCGCCCTTGATCCTCGTCGCCGCCGCCTTCGATGGGGATTTCGTCAAAGCCCATCAGGCCGATATCGAGCGAACGCAGGGCTTTTTGCAGGCTTTCCTGGAACGTGCGCCCAATCGCCATGGCTTCGCCGACGCTTTTCATCGAAGTCGTCAGCGTGGTGTCGGCGCCTTGATAGCGTTCGAAGGCGAAACGCGGAATTTTGACGACGACGTAATCGATGGTCGGCTCGAAACTGGCCGGCATGGCGCCGCCGGTGATGTCGTTGGCGATTTCGTCGAGCGTGTAGCCGATCGCGAGTTTCGCCGCGACCTTGGCGATGGGAAAGCCGGTGGCCTTCGAAGCCAAGGCGGAACTGCGTGACACGCGCGGGTTCATCTCGATTACCAAGAGGCGCCCATCGGCGGGATTTACCGCGAACTGGACATTCGAGCCGCCGGTTTCGACGCCGATCTCGCGCAGCACCGCGATCGAGGCGTTGCGCATCATTTGGTACTCGCGGTCGGTCAAAGTCAGCGCCGGCGCTACAGTGATGCTGTCGCCGGTGTGCACGCCCATCGGGTCGATGTTTTCGATTGAGCAGATGATGATGCAATTGTCCGCGCGGTCGCGGACCACCTCCATCTCGAACTCTTTCCAGCCGATGACGCTTTCTTCCACCAGCACTTCTTTTATTGGCGAGGCGGCGAGGCCGCGTAAGACGGTTTCCTTGAATTCCTCAAGGTTATAGGCAACGCCGCCGCCAAGGCCGCCGAGCGTGAGCGAGGGGCGGATGATCGAAGGCAGGCCGACATGTTCGAGCGCGGCGAGGGCTTGCTCCAGATTGTTGCAGAGCCGCGAGCGCGGGCTTTCGAGCCCGATCTTGTCCATCGCGTCGCGGAATTTTTGCCGGTGCTCGGCCTTCTCGATGACATCTGCTTTGGCGCCGATCATCTCGACGTTGAATTTCTTGAGCACGCCGCTGCGTTCAAGCTCGAGCGCGCAATTGAGCGCGGTTTGCCCGCCCATGGTCGGCAGCAAGGCGTCCGGGCGCTCGACGGCGATGATTTTCGCGACCGTTTCGGGATTGATCGGCTCGATATAGGTGGCGTCGGCCAGCTCGGGATCGGTCATGATCGTGGCGGGGTTGGAATTGACCAAAATGACGCGGTAGCCCTCGGCCTTCAGCGCTTTCACCGCTTGCACGCCGGAATAATCAAACTCGCAGGCCTGGCCGATGATGATGGGGCCGGCGCCAATGATCAGGATTGATTTGATGTCGGTGCGTTTTGGCATGCGCGCGCTCGCCCGCGTGTCTCGCGGCTCCAGAATCGATCCTTTAGGGGGATCGTTCGTGCTTAAGCGATCCGACGCGGCAAGGCAATCATCCCGCCCAAGGATCGATCAGCGCTACGCCGCATTCCGCAAAGTCCGACACATTGCGTGTCGCCACGACAGCGCCGTTGGCGCGGGCGATGGCTGCGATCAGTCCGTCGAAACCCGCGAGCGGGCGTCCGATAGTGCGCCGACGTACGAAGATATCCGCGAAAATTTCCGCTGCGGCGAAGTCGAATGCGAGCATGCGACCGGCGAATAGGGCGGTCAGCGCGGAATAGTCCTGCTCAAGCACGGCGCGCCGGCGGCCATCGGCTAATTGGATAATTCCGCGCCGAAGTTCCGCAATGACCGGGGTGGGGAGGAAAAGCCGCTCGGGCGTCTGTTTCGCGAACCACACGGCGACGTTGCCGTCAGGTTGCGCTTTCATGACTTCAGAGGCCACGTTGGTGTCGAGAACGATCAAAGCGCGTCTTCGAGATCGAGCGGGATTCGCTCAATCGGCAGCACATCGTCCCAATAGCCGTGTCTGGCGGCGATGGCTCGAATTTCGGCGAAGAATTCCGCGCCGGTTTTTGGTTTTGC
>JANNFH010000040.1:0-5020 GCA_031379565.1 Alphaproteobacteria bacterium | reverse complement strand
GTCGCGCGTGGGCGCGTCCATGCCTGACGACGTGATAGTCGCTAAGGCCGAGATCGTCGAAAGGTGCATCAAGCGCGCCCGCGAAGAATTGGAGGCAAGTAAGGACTTCGCCGTCGATTTCACGCGACAGGACGCGGCGATCTTGAACATCGAGCGCGCGTGCGATGCGGCGCTCGATATCGCCAACCGTATCGTTCGGCTCAAGGGCTTGGGGGCGCCAAATTCGTCGCGCGATTCCTTTGTGCGTCTCCGCGACGCTGGGATTGTTGCTCCCGACCTTTGCGATCGGCTCCTGCGCATGATCGGGTTCCGCAATATTGCGGTGCACCAATACGATAAGCTCGATCTCGCGATCGTTCGAGCGGTGATCGAGACCCGATTGGGCGACTTGCTTGAGCTTTCCGCGCTCGGCTTGCGGCTCTGACGCTTGCCCTGAAAGCCGGATGCGCGCAAAGGGACGCGCATGAAATCCGCCCCGAAAATTGACGTCCCCGCCGCCATCGATTGGGACGCGTTGGACGCGCTAAAATACGCCGACGAGGACGCCGCAATCGCCGCTCTGATCGCCCAGCCGCCGTTGGACGCCGCCGCCCGCGCCAGCGTCGCCGCCGAGGCCCGCGCCTTGGTCATGCGGGCGCGCAAGCTCAAGCGCCGCAAAGGCGTGATGGAAAGCTTCCTGGAGGAGTTCGGCCTTTCTAACGCCGAGGGCCTGGCGCTGATGTGCCTGGCCGAGGCGCTCTTGCGCGTGCCGGACGAAGCCACCGCCGACAAGCTGATCGCCGAGAAGGTTTCCACCGGCAAATGGGGCGAGCACCTTGGCAAGTCGGACCATTGGCTGGTCAATGCCGGCACGTGGGGTCTGATGCTCACCGGCCGCATCGCTACGCTGCCGGAAGAGATGAGGGGCGACGCGGGCCAATTCCTGGCGCGCTTGGTGAACCGCGTGAGCGAGCCGGTAGTGCGCGAAGCGGCGATGCAGGCGATGCGCATCCTGGGCGAGCAATTCGTGCTCGGGCGCAACATCGATGCCGCGCTCCGGCGCGGCGCCAGCATGATGCGTGGCCAGGACGCGACGCGTTTCTCGTTCGACATGCTGGGTGAAGGCGCGCGCACCAATCCCGACGCCGAGCGCTACGAGAAGAGCTATGCGGCGGCGATCCAAGCGGTTGGCGTGCACGCGGAGGGCAAAGGGCCGAACGCGTCGAACGGCGTATCGGTAAAGCTATCCGCGCTGCATCCGCGTTACGAGGCGCGCCAGGAGGCGCGTGTGTTCGCTGAACTCTATCCGCGCGTGCTGCGCCTCGCAGAGCTGGCGAAAAGCTACGATATCGGCTTGACGCTCGACGCCGAAGAGGCCGATCGGCTGGTGTTGTCGCTGAAAATGCTGGAGCGGCTGGCTTACGAGCCGTCGCTTGCCAATTGGTCAGGCCTCGGGCTTGCGGTGCAAGCTTACCAGAAGCGCACCCGCGCCTTGATTGAACGCTTGGTGAAGCTCGCCCGCCGGCGCGGAACGCCGCTGCAAGTGCGCCTGGTGAAGGGCGCGTACTGGGACGGCGAAATTAAGCGCGCTCAGATCATGGGCCGCTCCGATTTTCCGGTATTCACCACCAAGGCCGCCACCGACGTGCATTATCTCGCTTGCGCGCGCGATCTGATCGCCGCCGGTGACGCCATCTTCCCGCAATTCGCCACCCATAATGCCCACACCGTCGCCGCCATCCGCCGCATGGCCGAGACGGCGGGCCGCACGGCCTACGAATTCCAGCGCCTGCATGGTATGGGTGAAGCGCTCTATTTGGCTTTGGACCCGCCGGCGCCAGTGCGCGTCTATGCGCCCGTTGGCGGGCACGAAGATTTGCTGCCCTATCTGGTGCGGCGCTTGCTGGAAAATGGCGCCAACACCAGCTTCGTGCACTCATTCCTGGACGATGATGTTTCGCCCGAAATCGTCGCCGCCGATCCGCTGGCGACGCTCGAAGCCAACCCCCACCGCCACAAGCGCCTGCCACCTCCGCCGCTTCTCTTTGGCGCAAGCCGGCGCAACTCGACGGGGCGCGACATTTCCATCGCCAGCGAGCGAGCGGAAATTGCGAACGCGGTTGCAAGCACAAGCGCCCCCTCCCCCCTTGCGGGCGAGGGTAGGGTGGGGGGGCGTGTCGATGAGCCGACGCTGGCGGAAGCTTCACGCCCCCCCTCCATCGCCTCCGGCGACACCTCCCCCGCAAGCGGGGAAGAGGCCGTCGCACTCGCACTCTCTGCACAGCCCGCCTGGAACGCGCGCGGCGGCGCCGAGCGCGGTCGCATCCTGCGCGCCATGGCCGATGCGCTCCAAACCAACCACGACAAACTCGTGGCCTTGGTCGCGCTTGAATCCGGACGCATCTGGCAAGATGGCATCGATGAAGTGCGCGAAGCAGTGGATTTTTGCCGCTATTACGCCGCCGAGGCCGAGCGCCTGTTCGCCGCCCCGCTCATGCTGCCGAGCCCGGCCGGGGAAACCGATCACCTCGAATTGCATGGCCGTGGCGTCTTCGTCTGTATCAGCCCGTGGAATTTTCCGTTGGCGATTTTCACCGGCCAGCTTGCCGCCGCGCTCGCGGCGGGGAACACGGTGGTCGCCAAGCCGGCGGAGCAAACGCCGCGGATCGCCATCGAAGCGGTAAAGCTGTTTCGCGAAGCGGGTCTGCCTGAAGAGGCGCTTCACCTGATCATCGGCGACGGGGAAACTGGCGCGGCGCTGGTCGCCGATCCACGCATCGCCGGGGTGGCGTTCACTGGCTCGACTGAAGTCGCGCGCCTCATCAACCGCGGGCTCGCCGCGAAAGACGGCCCAATCGCCACGCTGATCGCCGAAACCGGTGGCCTCAACGGTCTGTTCGTTGATACCACGGCGCTGAGGGAGCAGGTCGTCGATGACGTCATCGTCTCCGCCTTCAACTCAGCAGGTCAGCGCTGCTCAAGCCTACGCATCCTTTTCCTGCCGCACGAGACCGCTGACGAAATTCTGGAAACGCTCGCCGGCGCCATGGATTGCCTGGTGATTGGCGACACCATCGATCCGCGCACCGACATTGGTCCGATCATCGACGCCGAGGCGAAAGCCAATCTCGACAAACATATGGCGCGCATGGGCAAAGAGGCGCGCGTGTTAAAGCGGCTCGATGTCTCCAGTCTCGGAGGCAATTTTTTCGGGCCGGCTATCGTCGAACTCAGCAGTCTCGACCAGATCGACAAGGAAGTGTTCGGTCCGGTCTTGCATGTGATCCGCTACGATCCCGCCGAAATCGCCAGCGTCGGCGCGCAACTTGCGGCGAAAGGCTACGGGCTTACGCTCGGCGTACACTCGCGACTGGAAAGCTTTGCCGAGGCGGTGCGCGCCGCGGTGCCCGCCGGCAATTACTACATCAACCGCACCATTGTCGGCGCCGTCGTTGGCGTGCAGCCGTTCGGTGGCTCGGGCTTGTCCGGCACCGGCCCGAAGGCGGGCGGGCCGTTTTACCTGCCGCGCTTCGCAGAGGAACGCGCCATCAGCGTCAACATCGCGGCCCAAGGCGGCGATCCGCATCTGCTGAATTTGTAGCGCAATTTTGTTTAGGCGCGTTGCCACAAGGCTTTACCGCATTTCGCGCAGGGCGTAAGAGATGAGTCGGCCTGGGGGCTGCAACGCTGCGTGTGCACGCCTGATGTTGCCGGGCCGTCGTCGTCGCCCAGAACGGCGCAAGAAACAACGGCGCAAGAAACACTGCGTTCAAATTTGAAGGCGCGCTCTGCTTTGGAGCGAGCGGTTGCGCGTGACGAAAGTCGCGCGTTGGAGTGACTCACATGACGATTGGCATTGGAAGAAATGTTAGGATCGCCGGCGATCCGATCGCGGCGTTTGCGTTTGCGAAAGATATGGTCGCGCACATCAAGAAATGGCCGGGCGTGACGCGCGCTGTCTGCTGGCAAACCTTGAGCGGACCCACCGGCACGCTGGTGTTCTTCTCCGAATGCGAAGACCTCGCCAAGCTCGACCAAATCCACACCGCGATGATGGAAGACAAAGTCTATTGGGGCAAAGTCGCTGAAGCCCGCACCAAGGGCCTGTTCGACTTGACGACCTCGACCGACATGTTGATGCGCCAGCTCTAGCGAGAGCACCAATCCCCGGGACGCCGCATCAGCGGCGGGCCCGGGGCCCTTAAACTTCCACTAGAACGCAAACTCCAACACCGCATGCGCGACCAATTCGCCTGAATTCGCGAACGTGACCGAGGTTTCCGCATAAGCCGTCGCTTTGCCAAAACGCAGCACCTTGGCCTCGACGATGAAATCGTCGTCCTTCGCGGGACGCAAAAAATGCGTGTGCTGGTAGATCGTGCCCTTGGTGGGGCGGTCGCCCGTCATCATCGCCAGGGATGCGACCGTATCGATCGCCGCCATGATCGCTTGCCCACACACCGCGCCGCTGGAAAATTTCAGGGCGCCGTTCAGCGGCAGGCGCGCACTCACCCGGCTGCCGTCCACATCGAAGGCGCACAAGCCCAATTGCTTGACCCATTCCGCGAAAACGGCCTCATAGACTTGCACGACGCTCGCATTGGTGACGGGGAACAGGTCGCTTTTCGCAGTCATGCTCAAATAGGCCACGCCAACGGCTTCGCGTCCATCTGGCTGACAAATTTGCGTCGCCGAACAGACCGCCTTGCCCTTCGCGACCGCTTCCCCCTAAAGCTGGGCGCGCCATGCCAGACAACGTCACGCCGTTTCGCCCGCGCCGTCCCGCGCCCAAGCCAGTGCAGCGGGGGGGTGGGCTGAGTTCGCATCGCGGCAAGGCGGTGCTGGCGCATGTGCTGACCCTAGCAGCGTTCGGCCTGAGCCTGCTGCTGGTGCTGCCGACGCCGTTCACTCTCATCTCGATGGCTGTGGGCATCGCCGCCGCGGCGCTCGCTTACACCAACCGTACCGACGCCATGCCCTGGGCGCAGACCCACCATGAACACGCCTTGCGCACGCTGATGATCGGCTACGCGATCTGGGT
>JANNFH010000021.1:0-2507 GCA_031379565.1 Alphaproteobacteria bacterium | reverse complement strand
TCACCGCCGCGCGCGAGGACACCGGGGCAGAGCGGATCGCGGGCGTCGCGTCGGGCGGGGAAATCGCGAACCCGCCGCTCGGCTTTTCGCTCGGGGAATCCGAAATCGCCCTTTCGTCCAACATCGACCCGTACTTCTACGGTTTCCTGGTGGCCGCGCTCGACAATGCCGGCGAGATCGGCATCGAGGAAGCCTACATCCAAACAACGAGCCTGCCTGCCAACCTCACGCTCACGGCGGGACGGTTTTTCTCCGGCATCGGCTATTCCAACGAAACACACGCCCACAATTGGGCGTTTTCGGACGCCGCATTGCCGTACCGCGCTTTCCTGGGCTCGCAATTGGGCGATGATGGCGTGCAGCTCACTTGGCTTGCGCCGACCGACCAGTTCTTGATGTTTGGCGCAGAAGCGCTTGGGGGTGAATCCTATCCAGCGGCGGGCGCACAGAACGACGGCATCGGTTCGTACTCGGCGTTCGCTCGCACCGGCGGCGACATCGATGTCAGCAATTCGTATCTGGCGTCGGTTTCGTATCTCCATACGCGCGCTGCCGATCGCGACAGCGCCGGGGACCTATTCACAGGCGACACCGATCTCGCCATCGGCAGTCTGACCTACAAATGGGCGCCGAACGGCAATCGTCTGAACCGCAACTTCACGGCCACTGGCGAGGTGTTCTTCGGCAACGAAAACGGGACCTTCAATGGCAGTCCCGTCGATCAGGGTCGTTTTGGCTGGTACGTGCAGGGGGTCTACCAGTACATGCCCCGCTGGCGCGCCGGGCTTCGCTACGCGGCGCTTGAAAGCGACGATCCTGGCGCGCTGCTCGCTGGCACGGCGCTCGATGAGTTCGGCGTAGATCCGACCACGGCGACAGCGCTGCTCGAATGGGACCCAAGCGAGTTCTCGCGCCTTCGGTTGCAATACTCCCACGACGAATCCGACTTCGATCCGAACCACATCGTGACCATGCAATACACCGTGATCTACGGCCTGCATGGCGCCCACCGCTATTGAGGACTATGACCATGAAGAAGTTCATTATCGGCTGCGCCGCGTTTTTGGGCGCCGCCATCGCTGGCCCGGCCTTTGCAAACCTCAACGTTTTCGCGTGCGAACCCGAGTGGGGCGCGCTCGCCACGGAAATCGGCGGCGAGCACGTCAACGTCTACACGGCGACGACGGGCGGGCAGGATCCGCACCTTGTGCAGGCGCGCCCGAGCTTGATCGCGCGCGCGCGCACCGCGGACATTCGCGTTTGCTCTGGCGCTGAACTTGAAGTGGCCTGGATCAATCTGATCGTTCAGCAATCAGGCAATGCAAATCTGCAGCCCGGAAGGCCCGGCGCCTTCGATGCAACCAGCGCGGTGCCCCTGCTGGAGCGGCCGGCGAGCGTCGATCGATCACAAGGCGATATCCATGCCGGCGGCAATCCTCACGTTCAGACTGACCCGCGCAACATGATTCCAATTGCGCGGGCCATGGCTTTGCGGTTTGCGCAACTCGATCCCAGCAATGCGCAGACCTACCAGGCGCGGCAAGCCGATTTTGAACAGCGCTGGAACGCGGCGGTTGCGAATTGGAACCGCCGCGCCGCGCCTCTCCGGGGCGTCGCGATCTTGGTTCAGCATCACTCGTGGCCGTACATGCTCAATTGGCTTGGCATGACCGAGATCATGCCGCTCGAGCCGCAAGTCGGCGTGCCGCCATCGAGCGGTTATCTCGCGCAAGTACTACGACGTTTGCAGACGAGCCCCGCGCGGTTCGTGATCCGCTCGGCCTATGAGGACAGCCGGCCTTCGGAATTCATCGCCCAGCACGCACACATGCCCGCAATCCTATTGCCCTTCACGGTCGGCGGCACTCCGCAGGCCACGAATTTGTTCTCGCTCTACGACGACACGATTACGCGGCTGCTGGCGGGGATTGGGCAATGAATCTGGAATCCCTGGAACTGGGAATACTCTTTCCCGCTTTCGTGGCGGGTCTATTGGTGCTCGCCACGCACGTGCCGATGGGCCAGCAAGTGCTGGCGCGGGGCATTGTTTTTATCGATCTTGCGATTGCACAAGTTGCGGGGCTCGGCGTTACCGCGGCGAGCAGTTTCGGTTTCGAGGCCGAGGGCTGGAGTGTTCAAGTGGCGGCCGTCAGCGCTGCTTTGCTGGGTGCGTTGTTGCTGACCTGGACCGAGAAGATTTGGCCCGAAGTGCAAGAGGCGTTGATCGGCGTCTTGTTCGTTGTCGCAGCTTGCTTGGAACTCTTGCTGCTCGCCAACAATCCGCGCGGGGGGGAGCATTTGAAGGATTTGCTGGTGGGGCAAATCTTGTGGGTGTCGCTGCCGAGCCTCATCCCGGTCGCCATACTCTATGCGCTGGCGCTGGCGGCGTGGTTTGGTTTCCGCAATCGCATGGGGCAAGTGGGCTTCTATGGGTTGTTCGCGCTGGTGGTGACGCAATCGGTGCAGCTGGTGGGCATCTATCTGGTATTCGCGAGCCTGATCATCCC
>JANNFH010000019.1:0-9758 GCA_031379565.1 Alphaproteobacteria bacterium | reverse complement strand
GGCGGTGGCGCTGCCTCCGCGCGCCGCCGACCTATTCGCTCGGGCCCGGCCGCGGGGTGCTGGGGATGTGGGGGCCGGGCGGGTGGGGTGTGGAGCCCGCGCCACGTCAGCAGGCCGAGCGTTTCCGTCCCCTCACCCGATGCGCTTCGCGCATCGACCTCTCCCCTGGAAAGGGGAGAGGTGACAACGTAGCGCCTAAAGCTGCGCGTAAGCACCCTGGAACGTATCGCATTGGCGCGCGTCGCCGCTGTCGAAGCCGCGGCGGAACCAGCGCGTGCGCTGCGCGCTGGTGCCGTGGGTGAACTGGCCGGGGTTGACCTGGCCTTGGCTCTCGCGTTGCAGGGTGTCGTCGCCGATCTGGTGGGCGGCGTTCATCGCTTCGCGCAGATCGGCATCGTCGATCGCAAGCGAAGCTTGGGCGGTGTGCCCCCACACGCCGGCAAAGCAATCGGCCTGCAACTCGACCCGCACTGAGGTTTCGTTTTGGCCATCGCCTTGCACCTGCATTTGGGTTGCGCCGATCAAGCTTTGCACGTGATGACCAACTTCGTGGGCAATCACATAAGCCTGGGCGAAATCGCCCGGCGCGCTGAGGCGCTGTTCCATCACCTCATAAAAACCAGGATCGATATAGAGCTGGTGGTCGCCAGGGCAATAGAATGGCCCCACCGAAGACGGCGCGACGCCGCAACCGGTTTCGACATTGCCGGCGAACACGACCAGCGTCGTATCCTGATAGGCGCCCGGCCTTGCGCCGCCATAATTTGGCAGGCGACCCTCAGCGAATTGCGTGCGCCAGACATCTTCGGTGGAGCCGAGAATGCGGGCAGAGAAATCGCACGCTTGCGCCTGCGTTTCGCACACGCTGCCTTCACTTTGCGTCGTTTGCGATTGTCCGGGCACGCTGCCGAACAAGGCGCCGAACACCGCTTCACGCAAACCGAACGGGTTGAAGAAATAGATGACGGCAAGCACGGCGGCGGCGATCAGCACGCCGCGAATGCCAATGCGCCGGATGATGGCGAACAGCGCGCCCGCGCCCAGCCCCGCGCCGACAGCGCCGCCGCTGCCGCGGCCGCGATCTTCGAAATTGTCGGAACGGCGCTGGTTGTCGGTTCGCATCTGGAGCTCCCTTGATCTCTTGAGGATCAACCTAGCCTGCGCGCCCCTCATTCGGCAACGCCGCAGGCGCTGGCGCTTTCGCCGCGCGCAGCACCACCAGGAGCGAGAGGCCGGCGAGCACCGCCGCCAGCGAGAACGCCGCGCCAGGGAAATAAACTGGCGCTTCGGGCGCGGAAAAGCGCCCAAGCGTTTGGGTCATCAACAGCGGCCCCAGAATCGTCGATAGGCTCATCATGCTGGCGACGCCGCCCATAAGCTCACCTTGGCTGTCGGCGGCGACTTGCTTGGACATAATGGCGTTCATCGAGGGATAGGCGAGGCCTTGCAGCATGCCCGCCGCCATCGCCGCGTACGCCACCCACGATTGCGTAGCGAAGGCCAGAATGATGAAGCTGGTCATGCCAGAGGCGACGCCGACGATGATTGCGCGATGCTCGCCTATGCGCGGCACGATTTTTCCGGTGAGAAAGCCCTGGGTGAACGCCATCAGCACGCCGACGAAGGCGAGTGACGCGCCAATAGCCGCCTCCGACCAGTCGAAGCGAATTTTGGCGTAGAACGACCAGGTGCTGGGATAGACTTGGTGGCCGAGCTGCCAAAGGAATACGCCGCCAGCGATGGCGATAACGCTTGGATAGCGCCGCAAGGACGTAAGGGTTCCGAACGGGTTTGCCCGCTTCCAATCAAACGGGCGGCGCCGCTCCGGCGGCAAGCTTTCGGGCAGTACGAAGAGCCCATAGGCAAAATTGATTGCGCCGAGCGCCGCGGCGGCGAAGAACGGCGCGCGCGGCCCCAGCTCACCCAGCACGCCGCCAAGCGCTGGGCCGATGATGAAACCAAGCCCGAACGCCGCGCCCATCATGCCGAAACCTTCGGCGCGTTTTTCTGGCGCCGAGACGTCGGCGATGTAAGCCATGGCCGGGGAATAGACCGCGCCGGCAATGCCAGCGATGGCGCGGCCCAGGAAGAGCCACGCCAGAGTCGGTGCAAACCCCATCAGCAAATAATCGAAGCCGAACGCCGCAAGTGAGGCGAGCAGAACCGGCCTGCGCCCGAAGCGATCGCTGAGATTGCCCATGATCGGGCCGCAGGCAAATTGCAACAGCGCGTAGGTGGTCAACAGAAACCCCGCGAGCAGGGTCGCGTGGTCGATGGCGGCGCCCGTCAGCGTCATGATCAACTGCGGCATCACCGGCATGATGATGCCGAAGCCGATAGTGTCGATCAGCACGGTGAAGAAGATAAACCGGAGCGCATGTTTGCCGGGCTGGCGTTGCGTCATGATTGCTCACTCGTTCCCGGATTGGCCGAAGGCCAAGTCCGGGACACATAGACACAGCGGTATGAAGGTCAAACTGTTTTGCTGCCTTCACTATTTAGACTTCCCTCGTGTTTATCGGTCCCGGGCTCGGCGCTGCGCGCCGCCCCTGGACCGGGTGGCGATTCAAACATATCCGTCTGCGCATCGTTTGGCCGGCGAAATTGCGTGCAATCGAGCGGGCGCTGTTCGCGGTTCAGCCCCAAGCGGCGGCAGGCGGCGCGAAAGCGGTCGGCGATCATTTTGGCATAGGGGCCTTGGCCGCGCTGGCGCTGGCCCCATTCCGGATCGTAATCGCGCGCGCCGCGCATTTGCCGCACCAGCGCCATCACCCGCGTCGCGCGGTCGGGGAAGTGCGCGTGCAGCCATTCGCGGAACAAATCCTTGATCTCCAGCGGCAGCCTCAGCACCACGTAGCCTGCCTGTGTGGCGCCGGCGCGCGCGGCTTCTTCCAGGATCGCTTCAATTTCGCTGTCGTTGATCGCCGGAATGATTGGCGCGACCATCGCCGTCACCGGCACGCCGGCTTGTGCGAGCGAGCGGATGGTTTCGATGCGCCGGTGCGGGGCCGCCGCGCGGGGCTCCATGACTCGGGCGATGCGGCGGTCGAGCGTGGTTACCGAAAGCGCCGCGCGCGCCAGATTGCGTTCCGCCATCGGCGCCAGGATATCGAGGTCGCGGATGACGAGTTGCGATTTGGTGATCAGCGCGGTCGGGTGGCGCCAGCGCTGCATTACCTCTAAGATTGCTCGCGTCACGCCATAGCCGCGCTCTATCGGCTGATAGATGTCGGTGACCCCGCCCAGCATGATGGTGCGCGCCCGGTAGCGCGGTTTGGAGAATTCCGCTTCCAGCAGCTGCGCTGCGTTCGCTTTCACGAACAGCTTCGTCTCGAAATCGAGCCCGGGCGAGAGGCCGACATAAGCGTGGTTGGGGCGGGCGTAGCAATAGATGCAGCCATGCTCGCAGCCGCGATAGGGATTGATGGATTGGTCGAAGGAAATATCCGGGCTTTGGTTGCGCGAGATGATGGTCTTGGCCGCTTCGGGCGTGACGATGGTTTCGAGCCGGACGATGTCCTCTTCGGCCCAACCGTCGTCAAAAGCTTCGCGGGCGAAGCACTCGTAGCGGCCCGGCGCATTGGTCACCGCGCCACGGCCCTTGCGGGGTGGGGATTGTGTCATCGGCTAGGAATTTAGACCTAGCAAGCGAACAAAACAAGAACAAACTGGAGGACAAAATGCGCATGCGAAAAGGGCGCGGTGTGCCCGCGCCCTTTAGCAATTATCCCTCTTCATGACTTGCCTTCTGGCTTTCGTGGGTTGGCCTTTAGGCGACGATTTGCGCGGCTTGGTTCAGCATGGCGAACGCGGCAGGCGCGAACACGGCGAGGGCGGCGACGAGGGCGAAAAACTTGGTCATTTGCGGCTCCGATTGGCGTCTCGGATCAGCATTGATCCGATGCATTGATAGATAACGAGGCCTAGACCTTGGCGATGTGACCGAGGGCACGGAGCGAAAATGGACCTTGCAACTTTGGCGAACCCCGTCTTCGCCGCCTACGCCATCGCGGCTTCGCTAATGATTCTCAAAGTGGCGGCCATGTCGTGGCTGACTGTGGTGCGGATGGTGGGGGCCAAGGGCGGCTACCGCGCGCCGGAAGATTTGAAAAAGACGCCGCTCAACCCAGCGCCCCATCCGCAGCAATTGGCCCCGAACGAATCCGTCGAGCGCGTGCGCCGCATCCAGATGAACGATCTCGAAAACGTGCCGTTCTTTCTCGCCGCCGGCTTTCTGTATGTGCTGACCGAGCCATCGCTTCTGCTCGCGCAATGGCTGTTCTACGGCTACGCCGTTTCGCGCTTGCTGCACTTCCTGGCCTACTTCACCGGACAGATCCACGAAATCCGCGCTACGCTCTGGACCGTCGGCTCGGTCATTATCATTTTCATGAGCGTGCAAGTGCTGCTCGCGGGGTTGAGCGCCGCACGCCTCACATAAATCCCATATCCCGCTCATAACTCCGAAACCGCCGCCCGCCATCGACGTAAATCGTCTGCCCCGTCACCCCTTCGTTCTCCAACAAGAAGCGCGCCGCGGCGGCGACATCTTCCGGCGTTGGGCCGCGTTCCAGCGGCGTATCGTCATGCAGGCGTTTCCAATCGGCTTCGCTCTGCCCCGGCGCGGGCAGCACATAGCCCGGCGCGACGGCGTTCACGCGCACGCGCGGTGCTAAAGCGCGCGCCAGCAAATCGGTAGCCCCGGCGAGGGCGTATTTCGACAGCGTGTAGGAAAAATGATCCGGATAGGGGCTCGCCAGTTTGAAATCGAGAAAATTCACCACCGCCCCGCGCGCGCCCTCGGGCAGCGCTTCGGCGAATTCGCGCGCCAGCACCGCCGGCGTGTAGGCGTTGAGCGCCATGTGCCGATTGAGCGCGTCTTCGCTCAGCGTGTCGATGACATCGTGCTCGAACATCGCCGCGCAATTGACCAGGCCAGCCAGCGGCGCGCCGGCCGCTTGCGCCGCGTGCGTGATCAGAGCGTGCCGTTCGGCCGGATTGTTAAGATTAGCCTTCACGGTCGCCGCGGCGCCCGAATGGGCGCGCGCCAGCGTCGCCACGTGCTCGGCCTCCGGCGCCGAACCGTGATAGTGCACCACCACGCCCCAATGCGCCTGCGCCAACCCAAGCGCCACCGCGCGCCCGAGCCGCTGCCCCGCGCCGGTGACAAGCGCCCAGCGCATCAGAAAATCTCTCCGTCATTCCGGGGCATGCGAAGCATGCACCCGGAACCCAGGGGGCTCACGCGCAGCGCTCGACACTCCCCTGGATTCCGGATCGCGCTCCGCGTGTCCGGAATGACGGCTGTTTTTCGGGGCATCATCCCCGCTCCCGCCTTATCGTCACCGCCACGACGCCGTCCCCGGAAAGCACGGATGGCTTTTTCACCGTCACCTCTACCCAAAGCGCGCGCGGCGAGAGCGAGAGACAATGGCCAGCGACGCGGTCGGCCAGGGTTTCGATCAAATGCGCCGGGGCGCCGAGATCGTCGCGGATGAAGTGCAAGATGCGGTCATAATCGACGGTCGCGGCGAGGCGGTCGTGCTCGGGATAGCGAGGCGGCTCGGCCAATCCTAACGCGACGGAAATGCGCACCTCCTGCAGGCGCGCTCGCTCCGGATCGGGCACGCCGACGCGCACCAGCGCCGTGGCGTCGTCAATGCGGATGATCTGCAGCGCGGCCATGGCGTCGTTCTACCCCCTCTACCCCGCGAGGGGGAGATATAGTGATATCCTGCCATAAATAGGAAAGCTGCGCCCTCGCGCGTGCGCTATCGGTTCGGGTTGGCGGATGGGGACTGGCATATTTGGGGGGCGGCCCTGCCGGTCGTCACATCGTGGCCGGCCGGGCATCGATGGCCCTTATCGGCCTTTCTGTTGTGGCGCCCTTCGGTTTGCTAGGTAGATCCTTGCTTGGGGTTTACGATCAGCCGGCGGGAGACGGAGCGGACTGCTCCGCGCCTGCGAACCCTGGGGGCGGCCATGTCGGGTCACTTCGGTGTTTGTTAGGTGTTGGGATTACGATCCTTGAAGCCCTCCCGCGTGGCGCTCGCCGCATCCAAGCCGAAGCGTAGACGCAACTCCCACTACAAAGGAAGCTGTTGATGAAATTCCTTATTGCAGTGGCGCTGGCTATTTCGATTGCGTGTGGAGCGTCCATAGCAACGGCCCAGGACATCCCTTCGCCGCCACCCGCGCCGCAAGGTGCGACCCCCGAGGCGCTCTTTGACGCGCTCGTACTACATTCGCGGCATAGTGCAGGTATTGAGAACGGCGCTCTTACTGGCGAAGGCGCAGACTTTCTCCGAACACTCGGACAGAGCGCCCAATTCGTCATCCTTGGTGAGCAACACGGCAATTCCGGCATCGCGCAGTTCGCGCAAGCATATTGGCGCGACTTGAATGCTCTCGGCTACAATTACGCCGTTTCGGAATCTGATCCTTGGGTTACCCGGGCGCTCGAACGGGAGTTGCGTGTGGGCGGGCCGGAAGCATGGCGATCCTTCCTTGCTTCACGCGGGGGCGCCACCGGCGCGCCCTTCTACAGCTGGCAATCCGAGGTCGATTGGATCAACGAAGTCGTAATGCGTTCGCGAGTCCGCGGTGGGCCGACCATTTGGGGTGTCGATCAAGTGTTCATCGGCGCAGCGCCTTGGCTCATGCGCGACCTCGCCGCGAACGCCAGCGATGCCGAAGCGCGCTTACTGGCTGCGCAACTGGTGACAAACAGTGAGGGAAACCTCAATTGGCTGGCCCAGGTGGATGCCGCCGCGTTGCAACAACTTCGTCAAAGCCTGAATCGGCGTCGAGACGCGGATTACGCGGCGCTCATTGATGCGATGATCGTCTCACAACGAATTTACAGGCCCTTCACGGGTGGGGGTGGTGAAACCTACATCGCGAACAATGAGCGCGAGCATTTGATGCGTCGTCTCTTCCAAGAGCATTACGAAATGGCGGCTAGCGTCGACAGAAGACCGCCGCGTGTAGTGATTAAGCTCGGCGCAAGCCACGCTTACCGAGGCGCGTCGACCACGCAAGTGCAAGGATTCGGCGGCTTTGTCTCGGAGTTCGCCGCGGCGCGTGGTACGCAAGCCCTGACGATCCTCATGCTCTGCCCGCGCGAAGGACAAGTCGCCCAATTTGTCGGTCCGGCCTCTTCGTGCTCAGAGGATATTTATGCGCGGCAGTGGGCATTCATCGAACCATACCTCGAACCGGGCGAGATCACGTTGTTCGATCTCCGCACTTGGCGCCTGCGTCCGAGTCGTTGGCGCACCTTGCCGACCGAGGTTCAGCGCGCGATTCTTTCGTTCGACGTCTTGGTATTTGTCGCGCCTTCGCCCGCAGCTGTGCTGCTGGAAGGCTTCACGCCGCCGAGTCAGCCGGCGGGCTAGGACAGCGCGTGGGTGCGCTTTGCGTAGGGCGGTTATCGGGCGAAAAGCTTCCGGTCCTAAGCGCCTAGGGAAATGGCTGCTTTGGAATCGAAGGCCGCCACCTGCGCGACTCTCCGCGCCAGTTGCGGATTAAGCCTCACCACGCCATCTGGCCGCAGAATGAAATCCGCCCCGCTGAAGGTCTGGGCAAAAGCAAATTTCAATATCGCCGCATCCACGACCGGCCGCAGCGGCTCCATGAGGTCAAGCACAAGCGCCGGTGAGCCCCGGTATCCAGAATGAAGATAGCCGGCCATCGGATCGAGCCCTCTGCTCAGGACGTCGAGCCGCACCTCGCTCTCCAGTACGGCGTATACGTAATTGAGCATGGCGTTCATCGGATGCGATGCGTCCCGGTTCTTGCCCTTCTTGCCGGTGACCATGGATTGGCGCTGGCCAATCGCTCTCCACATCTCGGGGATGGGGTGGCGCTTGGCGGTCCGCCATTTCCAGGGGCCTCGCGCAATGCTCTTCGATCCCCTGGGTTCCGGGTCTCGCTCTACTCGCCCGAAATGACGGCCCGCTTTTTTTGCTCATACCTGCTCCCGCCTTATCGTCACCGCCACCACGCCGTCCCCGGAAAGCACGGATGGCTTTTTCACCGTCACCTCTACCCAAAGCGCGCGCGGCGAGAGCGAGAGACAATGGCCGGCGACGCGGTCGGCCAGGGTTTCGATCAGATGCGCCGGGGCGCCGAGATCGTCGCGGATGAAGTGCAAGATGCGGTCATAATCGACGGTGGCGGCGATGCGGTCGTGCTCGGCGTAGAGCGGCGGCTCGGCCAATCCCAACGCGACGGAAATGCGCACCTCCTGCGGGCGCGCGCGCTCCGGATCGGGCACGCCGACGCGCACCAGCGCCTTGGCGTCGTCAATGCGGATGATCTGCAGCGCGGCCATGGCGTCGTTCTAACCCCTCTCCCCCGCGAGGGGGGGGAGGGTGGCCGCGAAGCGGCCGCGTGAGGGAGGGCGGTACAGGATCGGGCTTGCACGTGCGCCCAGGCCGGGAAACACTCGCGCCACAAGCGGGAGGGCATGCTCATGTATTCACACGGTCTCATCGCGCCAGTGGTGGTGCTCATCATCTGGTCGCTGCTCATGCTGATCTGGCTCTACGCCACGCGCATCCCGGCGATGCAGGCGGCCAAGATCGATCCGGAGAAATTCAAGGACGACCCCAACGCCGGTGCAAAGCTGCCGGTCGGCGCCCGGCGCGTGGCCGCCAATTACAACCACCTGATGGAGCAGCCCACGCTGTTCTACGCCACCGCTTTCGCGCTCCATCTGCTCGGGCGGGGCGATGACACGCTTTTGATCGGTTGGGCTTGGGCCTATGTCGCGCTGCGGGCCCTGCACTCCTTGGTGCAAGCCACGGTCAACGTGATCATGATCCGGTTCACCATCTTCATACTGTCGAGCGTCGCGCTTGGGGTGCTGGCCTATTACGCGGCGATGGCTCTCGACATCGGGCATTGGTTTTGATGGGTTTGGGGTTCTGATGGATCACGAGGCGGGGGCGTTCACCTTGTGCGCTTTCTCCTCAATCCAATCCATCACCGCCACCGCCACGCCGGAGAAGATGAAGGTGAGGTGGATGATCACGTACCAGCGTAGATGCGCCTCAGTATAATTGCCGAGGTTCATGAATATTTTCAGCAGATGGATGCCGCTGATCGCGACGATCGAGGCAATCAGCTTGATCTTGAGGCCGGAGAAATCGAGCGTGCCCATCCAATCGGGGCGGTCATGGTCACGGTGCGCGTACTCGATCTTGGATACAAAACTCTCATAGCCGGTGAACAGGATGATCAGCACCAGATTGCCGGCGAGTGAGAGATCCACCAGCGTCAGCACCAGCAGAATAATGTCGGTCTCGTTCATGGTGAGGATCAACGGGACCTGAATCACCAATTCTCGGAAAAAGGTGATGATCAGGATCAGCAGCGCCGCGATCAGCCCGAGATAGACGGGCGCCATCAGCCAGCGGCTGGCGTAAATGATACGCTCAATCGCGCGTTCGAGTGGCGGGGTGTGGCGGTCAGGTGCGTTGGTCATGGCCAACGAAAATAAGCGCTGATCCCGGCGCCGCAACCAAACTCGCCTGTGGCAGGGAAGGAATTATTCCCGTTCCGCCCCGTTTGGCCCCATGCCGGCTATCCATTCGCGTATCAGCGCCACCGCGCGCGCATCCGTCAGAGTGCGGCCAAGCTCCGGCATCATCACGCCGGGATCGGTCGATTGCATGCGGTGAGCGAGGATCGAGCGCTCGGGGTGTCCGGGATCGATCGAGAATTCAAAGCCAGCAGAGCCGCGCCCCGCCGCC
>JANNFH010000014.1:0-2845 GCA_031379565.1 Alphaproteobacteria bacterium | reverse complement strand
CCGAGCGCGTGCAGGAGCTCATGTTTGTAGATGTAAGAATTGTCGGCGACTGTGTTCGGTGCAAGGTCGCGCGCCCACACCTCGCCAGAGCCAGAGTAACTGACACCGACCGGTCCGGACGTTGCGTTCGTCGCCGCGAACAGCAATTCTGCGGTCGCAGGATCGCCCTCAACGAAAGTGACATTTGCGGTCTCGGAAATCTTGTTCATGGCATCGAGAATTTGCGCCTTGTCCGGCTCGGTGAGCGGGCGCGCCGTCCACATGCCATCGGGGCTCGCGCCACTTTCCTTGAACGAATAGGTAATCGCGACGCTGGCGCCGCCGCTGTCCTGAAAGCTCCCAAACTGCTTAAAGGCCGCGACCCAGTAAGTTGGGTTGGCCGGCACCAAGGGATCGGAAAATGCAAGAAACTGAGACATGCTTCTTCCCGCAGAGGCTCAGAAAAACAGTCGGGCCCTGTCTTATATCGGTTTGAGCCTGGTCGGCCAATTCGGCAGCGTTCACTCCGCTCTATGGAGCGATACGCTGCATCGGTGCTGGGGCCACAATAGCAGGCGATGGCAAGAAGCCGACAGCGCTTCCGCGCGCCGCCTCAGGCGCCGCGCCGGCCTTGCTTCCGCCCCGGAACGAGGCGACATGGAACGGGTGAGCAGTATCGCCGCAGAATCCATACCGGCCTGGGAGCCGAGGCGCGCCGTGACGCTTCGCCAGGCGCGGAGGCGCTCGCGCCTGATCGCAGCCCTGAGGCGATTTTTCGTGGCGGCGGCGGGCGCCTCGTTCGCCTCGGTGTTCGTGTTCATGGCGCTTTTTGCGGTCGAGGGCGGGTTCAACCGCAATTATTACAGCTCCGCGGAGCCGCTGCGGGTTATCAATCCCCGCTTCGTTGGGCGCACCGAGGGTGGCGGGCCCTACCAGATCACCGCCGAAGCCGCCGAACGCGAGCGTGGCGAAAACAAGCCGATCCAGCTGGTCGCCCCGGTCTACCGCACCGAGTCCGGCACCGTGATGCTGGCCCCCGGCGGCACGTATGACGAAGCGCGCCAGCGCCTAGTCTTCAACGGCGACGTGCTGTTCGCCGACCGTGGCGGCAATCGTTTCACCACCCCGAGCATGGTCATCGACCTAGCGCGGGGGGCCTTGATTGGCCGCGGCGGGGTCACAGGCGCCGGCCCCCTTGGCGTCGTCCGGGCAGACGCTTATGAACTACGCGAGGCCGACCGGGTGCTGGCGCTCCATGGCAGGGTTCGGGGGCAGATTCCCGACAACGGCCAAGACTAGCCGGCCCCTGACAAACACCGGTACGCCGGTTGAGGAGCGGAAGATGAGGCAGCACGCGCTCGTATTGACGGCGGGAGTTTTCCTGGCCGTGCTGGCCCAGGCCCTGCCCGCCCAGGCGCAATTGAGCGAGGGCGGCGGACCGGTGTCCTATTCCGCCAACAGCCTTGAATATTTTGACGCTGAGCGTCGCCTGGTGCTGACCGGAGACGTTGATATCGTTCAAAACGACGCCCGGCTCCGCTCCGACCGGTTGACGATGTTTTTCAGCGGCTCCTCGGCAGGGCCGGCAGCGCCGCCCGCCGAGGGCCAGCCAACGCAGCAAGCCGCCGGCCTTGGCTCGGGCGACATCGAACGGATGGTGGCCGAGGGCGAAGTCTATTACGTCCGCCCGCAGCAATCGGCCCGCGGCAACCGCGCCGTTTACGATATCGCCAGCGACAGCGTGACCTTCACCGGCAATGTGGTGGTCGCCAGCAGCGAAAACGTCATCCGCGGCGACACCATGGTGCTGCAGGTGGGCACACGCCGCACCACGATCCGCCCCACGGGCGGGGGCCGGGTGCGCGGCGTCTTCGTTCCGTCCAATGGCCAAAACCGCACCGGCGGCGGCGGCCAATGAACAGCCTGAGCCTGCCGAAATCCCAAAGCTTCACGAAATCATAGCGGCGAGCACGCGTCATGAGCCCTGAGGGCGCTGCAAGCCGCATTATCGACCCTGAGGCCGCTGTCAGCGGCCTTGGCGCGGTTCGCATCGGCAAATCCTATCGCGACCGACAGGTCGTGAAGGACGTCTCGCTCTTTCTGCGCCGTGGCGAGATCGTCGGCCTGTTGGGCCCCAACGGCGCGGGCAAAACCACGTGCTTTTATATGATCACGGGCCTCGTGCGCGTGGACCAGGGACAAATCCTCCTCGACGGGCAGGACGTCACCACGCTGCCCATGTATCAGCGCGCTCGGCTTGGCGTTGGCTATCTGCCGCAAGAGCCGTCGATCTTCCGTGGTCTCAGCGTCGAGCAGAACATCATGGCGATTGTCGAGCTTTCGGAGCGCTCGCGCTCCAAGCGCCAAGACATCGTCGATGGGCTGCTCGCCGAATTGCACGTCGATCATCTCCGCAACGCGCCCGCCGGCGCGCTTTCAGGCGGCGAACGGCGGCGCGTGGAGATCGCACGGGCTTTGGCGACCCGCCCCTCGTTCATGCTGCTCGACGAGCCCTTCGCCGGCATCGACCCCCTCGCCATGAACGATATCCGAGAGCTGATCCTGTTCTTGAAGGGACGCGGTCTCGGCATCCTGATCACCGACCACAATGTGCGCGAAACGCTGCAGATCGTTGACCGCGCCTCGATCATGTTCGATGGCGAAGTGCTGTTCGAGGGCACGCCCGACGCGATTCGCTCGAACGAAGCTGTGCGCAAGGTCTATCTCGGCGACACATTCCGCTAAACCTCGGCGCGGACCGCTCCTGGCCAAAAGATTGGTTAACGGCGCCCGGCGGTTACCCGATCTTCAGAACCGCCAGGGCAAACTCCATGCCATGCCGCGCCGCCAACCTCCTTCGGGGACA
>JANNFH010000013.1:0-21395 GCA_031379565.1 Alphaproteobacteria bacterium | reverse complement strand
GGCGGGTGATCGAACTCAGCTTCAATCGGCGGATCTACAAAAAGCGTAACGCCGTCGAACGGTTTTTCAACAAACTCAAGCATTTCAGAGCCGTCGCCACCCGCTACGACAAACGCGACGACAACTTCCTCGCCTCCGTCCAACTCGCCTCACTCAGAATTTGGATGCGCTTTAATGAGTCGGTGGCCTAGGGAACTTGGATGGCTTCCTGATCGGCAAGTCGCTTACAGTTTCCTGGAAGCGGCCAGGAAGCGCCTCAACCGATCGCATCATAGAAGAGCGCGCCGTCCTCGCGGCCGAGATAGCGGCGAGCGACCTCCGCGTTGCCCTCGGCATAGCGAGCGACGATTTCGGCGCGCGCGTCCAGTGACAGCAAGTTGGGCTTGTCCACCTCAGACGCGGCGAAGGCGTGCAGCCAGATGAAGCGCGCCAACGTTTGCCGAAGTGACTTGTCGGCGACCGCCTTATTGATATCCATCATGATGTTGAACCCTGCGACCGACAAACTCGGGTTTACACGGAACTTCGGTAGGTCCAACTCGGCGCCCTCCAACCCGATAGCCGCCAGAAAATCCGGCAAGACGCCGCCCGGAAGCTGTTGCTTTTCGTAGGGTCGCACGATCATCGCCGCCTTGCCGATCGCTGCCTCTATGCTGGCAAGGCGCGCAGCGTAATCGAGGCGCGGCGCGATTTTCCTTTCATGCTGCGCGATCGGATGGGTAGCGCCGGTTTTGACGTGCTGATGATAGCTCGAGATGACGTAATCGTCCTGGCGGCGCAAATAGCAGACCACCCTTGCCTTTTCCTCCAATTCGTCGCGCAGCCGGCTCCAGCGCTCGGTAGTGTTGAGTGACTCGAATTCCTCGGAGCTAACGACAACCTGGCGCGGATTGGAGCGCGAGATTTCGCTCCGCAGCGCGATCCAAAGCGGCATTTGCTCGGGTTTTCTATTGAATGACCAGGCCAGGTCATGATGCCCGGCGCCGACGCGCCCAGTCGTGGGATAAAGCACGCCGCGGTCGCTGAGTTTGATCTTATTCGTGGCCATCATCCGTTGAATTGCCGTGGAGCCTGTCTTGTGCAGACCCATGTGAACGATGACGTCTGTCATTCTCTGTCCCTGAGTCATGATGGGGCCGACGCCATGAGTTCGGCGCAGGCTCGTGGCGCGGGCCGGTGCCGGCTAGCCAAGCTTTGCGGTTCGGGTCGCCTTCTCGAACACGTACATTCTGCGCCAATCATACCGCGCCGCGACCGAGCGGTATAAAGGCTCCTCCGACAAAGCAAAGCCCGCCGAGGCGGCGATATCCAGTAAGGCGGCCCGCCCGCCGCTGGTTTGCGTTACCAAGACGCCGTCAGGGCCGAGCAGCCGCGCCGCCTCTTTCAGCGCCGCGCTTGTCTGCGCGCCTTCGCTGAGGTCGCGGAAAAACACAAAACCGAGCGCGGCGTCGCGGTTCTCCAGTCTTCCCTTCCTGTGCAGGCGTTCGAAGAAATCCGCACCGTCGAGGAGCGCCCCCTGGAAGTGCAGGCGCCATATTGCCTGCAACGGCTTCGGCACATTCACGCCGAGGGCAGCCAGCCGCCGGTGTGGCAGGATTGAACGCGCCAGCCAGCGGTAGAAGCTGCGGTCGGCCGGGAGCGCGCCGCAGGCGGGACATGCCTCGGCGCCGTCGCCGCCGCTGAATTTCGGACCCCGCCAGGCGCATAGGTTGCAGAACGCAATCTTGCCGCCCGCGATCTCATCCAACCACGCCAAATCCCCTAGGCGCGGGGGATGAATAGCGCGCACTTGTTCATCAAGATGCGCTTCGATGCCCGGGCGGGTCTTGTTGTAGAGCGCCAGAATGTGGGGCGCCTCGCCGAGGCGCCAGCCGCGACTTTCCGCGTAATAGGAATATTCAACGTCTGTTAGGCTGTGCGGCGCGGCCTGGCTGAAGCCGCCGACATCCTCGACCATTTTTCGGCGCAGCGCGAAAAGGCCGCCTTGGACATGCTTGAATACGCGTGCGGGGTTGCGCGTGGCGAAATCCTGGTTGCGGAATTTGGGGAAAAGCGAGACGCCCGTGGGATAATCGGCGCCCCTGAGGTAGGTTGGCGAATGGCAGAGACTGCCGGCTACGCCGACTTTCTCGTCCGCATCAAGCGCGTGCACGAACGGAATTTCCCAGCCCGGAGAAAGCGCGAAGCCCTCCTTGCCGCACACATAGATGGCGCAGTCCGCGCTGCCCGCCTCAAGCGCGCGATTGGTGCCGGGGCCGACCATGGAATTGTAGCCGTTGTGGATCAGCGTGACATTGCCCATGCTGGCGTGCAATTCGTCAAGGTACGCTGCGAGATCGGGATGGCTGGCGTTGTCGCAAATGGTCAGATGAAACGGCAGTGAAGTCATGGCGTAGAGGCGGCGAATGACTTCGCGAAGTTCATCGGGATTGTTGTAGCTGACGATGACAAGGTCGATGAGGTCGTTACGCCATACCCGCTTCAACACGCCGACGAGCCGGCGAATGTCGTAATGTTCCTCGACGTGGCGGCGGCCGTGCTCAATCAAGGCTTCGACGCGCTGGGCGGGCATGGCATAATAACGGCGAATGGCCTCGGTGATCGATTGCGGGTCTGGTTCGCACAGGAGCCCGGTTACCCCGTCTTGCACCAGATCAGGGATGCCCGCGATCGGCGTCGCCAGCACCGGTAAGCCCGCCGCCATCGCCTCCATCAAGACGGTCGGGATTCCGTCCATATCGCCATCAAGCGCGCGCACGCACGGCGCGACAAAGAGATCGTAGCGGCGGAAAACGTCCAGCAGTTCCTCGCGCGTTTCCACGGCCCCGAGCAAGCGCACATTGGCGACGCCCTCGGCGGCAATGATGGTTTGGTAATCCTTGGCGAGCTCGCCATATCCGAAAATGTCGATCTCGATGCCGTCAGCGGCGAGCAGCTTGCCGGCGCGGATCAAATGCTCCAGCCCCTTCTTGGCTGTGAAGCGGTGCACGGCGCAGATCTTCCGGAACGATCGCGCGGATCGGTTCAGGGCGGCGGCGCCTGCAAATGAAGTTGGGTCGATGCCGTTGCCGTTGATGACGATCTTCCCGGGCGGCGCGCCGCGCTGTTTCAGATAATCATGGTGGAAGCGCGACAACACGAACACACGCCGGCAGGCCTCCGACTGGACGATCTCGCCGATGCGGTTCTTTTCGTCGTTGGCGTAGCGAAAAATATCCTGCGCATGCGCGGTGAACGTAAATTGGATGCCAGCCTCCTGGCATGCCGGCCAGAGAAAATCGGTGACCACCGGATAGGCAAAATGCCCGTGCGCGATGTCGCGGCCGGTTTCCTTTAGCCGCCGCGCAAGGTCAGCGGGAGTGGCGACACGCTCCCACTCGATGGGAAAATCTGGCTTGAAATTGGGGTGCGGAATTTGCCGACAAAAAACCCGGACATCGTAGCCTTCCGCCACGAGAATGCGCAGCTCATTTAGAATGAAGGTCTCGGAGGGCACCGGAAAATGCCAAACGAAATAGCCGATGCGCGGTTTTGATTGCGCCGCCGTAGACGCCGGCAGGTTGCGCGCGGGCTTTACGATGGAACGGATCAGCGCTGGATCGTCGGGCGCACTAGGCAACGTCGCCAGCGGCGCCGGCGCTGGCATGCGGGCGAAGACCTCGGCGTAGAGCCGACCCATCGCCTTGGAATAGGCAGGCGGCGAATAACGTTCGAGGCAGCGCTGCCGTCCAGCTTCGCCGAGCCGCAGGATCAGTTGCGGGTCCGCGGCAAGGCGCTGGACGTAATCGGCGGCGGCGGCGACGTCACGGTGGGGAACCAGGAAGCCCGTCTCTTCGTGCGTCACCAGTTCGGGCAGCGCGCCCCAATCATAACCGATCGTGGGCCTGCGGGCGGCGAACCCCTCCAGCACGGTACGCCCGAACGATTCCGCGAAGTGCGAGAAGTTCAGGATCACATTGACCTTGGAAATCGCCTCGCGCGGCGTTTCCTGGTAGCCCACGAGCGAGACGTTGCGCGGCAGCTTCCCACCCCGGCTGGCCTGCATCGCCTTCAGATCGGGCGAGTCCGGGCCGACGATGAGAAAGCGTGCATTAGGCGCCCGATCGAGACAGAGTTCAGCCAGTTCGACGACGTCAGCGATGCCTTTCTTCGCGACATTGCTGCTGATCATCCCGAAAATGACCGCTTTGGCATCGACCAGGTTGGGTATGTTGAGCGTTTCAAAATCGGTGACGTTCGGGACGACGAAGGAAGCGTCTGGCTTGGCGAACAGGTGGGCCGCCGCGGCCGAATTGGCGGCGATGAAATCGGCGGCGGCGCAGACGTGGTCGACAATGGCTTGTGGGGTTTCGCCGATGAGCCTGCAAAGCTGCTCGTCCTCGGTCACCAATTCACGCACATGGATGACCACCGGCACGCCAAGCCGGCGCGCCGCGAGCGGGCCCTCGCGCAACATGATGGTGTTGGCATGAAGGGCGTCTGCGCGCGCTTCAAGCAGCACCTTGGTAAAGGCGTTGATCGCGGCGGGATTCACCGCCTGCCGGTCACGCCACCAGCCATAATCAAACACGCGTACATACAAACAGCGGCGGCGTAGCTCGGCGAGGTAGGCGCCGTCTCCGTGCGGCGTGGTGATAACCACGTTAAAGCCATTGGCGTTGAGCCCGTCGGCCATATCGAGGAAGCTGCGTTCGCCGCCGAACAAAGCACGGCCCGCAACGTGGGCGCACAGCACGATGGTTTTGGCGCCGGCGCGGTAAGGCAGGTCGCCAGGCATGGTGACCATGCGCACCGGGTCATCCAGCGCCGGCGCTGGTGACGCCAAAGGCGCGGCCGCGACGGCCAAACCGGCAGCGAAGCCGCCATGCGCGTCTCGGCGTACGCCCCCCCCTGTCGGCGCCATTGCGCTGGGACGGCGGCCCTCGGCGGCGCCATGGGTGATGTAATGTAGCAGCGGGTTCAACCCCGCTGTTTCAACGTCGGAATAGTTCGATACATACCAGGGCGCATCGAATTTCGGACCCACGCTGCGCTTTTGCTTCCAACCGATGCGGCAATAATGCGTGACTGGGTCGCTCTCGATCGCACCGCCAATTTCGCGGAGATAATACTCGGCATCGAACAAGCCGCTGGTTTCGATAAGCCGCCTCTCGACCTGCAATCGTCCTGCCAGCGCGGCGTTGGTCTCGACATAAGCGAGCGCCGCGGCGTCAGGCCTCGCGCGGCTCGTGTAAAGCAGATGCAGCAGCGGATTTTGGCCAGCCAGTTCGACCTCCGGCTGCTCCTGTAAATAGAGCGCGGTGTCGAATTCGGGGCTTGGCCGGCGGCGCTCGCGCCAACCGTAATCGATGAAATGAACCAGCGGATCGGCGCCGGCGGCCCGGACGTCTGGGCTATTTTCCAGATAATAAGCGGCGTCGAACAACCCGCTGCGCCGCACCAGATGGCGCCCGCGCATGCGCGCGAGGCCGCGTCGGGGATGGCGGAGCAATTCGAGCGCCAAGCGCGGGCGGGCCACGAAATCCAAAGCGCTCGCGATGAGGCAGCGGGCCATTGCCGCGAACAAGGCCAGTCTGCCCGCGCCACGCATTTGCCGGGCGACGACCTTGGTGCGCGCTTGCAGCACGGCCAGGCGCTCGGAATCGGTGAAGGCGCGGGCGACAACGCTGCGCAGCGCCGCAGCGCGGGCCGCCCCACGGGCATTTGCCTCGGCGGCGACGGCGAGCTTGGCCTCCGCCTCCGCGTTGGCGGCGGCGACGCGCGCATCTGCCTCCACGCTGGCGGCGAGACTTCGCGCTCGCTCTGCAAGGCTTGCCGCGGCCATGCGTGCGTCGGCTTCGGTGTTGGCTGCGGCAACGCGCGCTTCCGCTTCGGCGCTTGCCGCGGCAACGCGCGCTTGCGTTTCCGCGTTAGCCGCGTCGACGCGCGCTTCTGCGTCGGCGCTTGCTGCGGCGACGCGCGCTTGCGCTTCCGCGTTAGCCGCGTCGATGCGCGCTTGTGCTTCGGCTTCATGGGCAACCGCGCGCGCCTCCGCCGCCGCGCGCGCTTCAACTTCTGCGTCGGCGAGCGCCGACGCCTCGGCGGCCGCGGCGGCGGAGCGCCGCACGGCCATACTGAGATCGGCGACGGCGCCGCTGAAAATGCTGTCGGCCGCGTCAAGTTGCCGGCGCACCTCGTCGAGCCGGGCCTTGGCCAGTTCGCTGGCATCCGGATCGCGCAATTGCAGCAGCGCCGCGTAGGTCTCGCGCACCAATGCCGCCACCTCGGGACGCACGAGGGCGGCTTCGTCTTCCACGGTTTGGTGACGGTGCTCGCGGCGGAGGAAGTCGGCGATCTGTTCGCGGGCGCGGTGCATATTGGCCGGCCAGGCGAAATCACCGATGGCGGCGATCTTGTTGGCGAGGCTCTCCCAGTCGCGTAACAGATCATCATAGCTGGCGACGACGCGCGGCGCCTCACGCGAGTGCAGTTCGGCCTCGATATTGTAGCGCAGCCAAAGCAGCAGCGCGTGCTGCAGCGGCAAGCCGTCGCGCAGCTTAAGGGAGGCCGCCACTTCGAGTGGGTTGCGCACGATCAACGCCACCACCGGGTGAGCCTTGTAATGAAAGAGCCTGCGGAGCCAGATCGGCAGCGTGCGGCACGCGCGCGGGTCCTTCAGCAGGAACAGTTTTTGCCATTCGAATGAATTCTTGAGGAAGGCCGCCCCGACGCGTTCGGCGCTGGTGGTTCCGGCTGAATCAAACCAGGTTTGCGGAAAGGCCTCGACGCTGTCCCAGGTGAAATCAACCGCCTCGAACGCCTTCATGTTCGCGGCCACCATGCCCGAAGGCTCCCAATGGCCGGTCTCGTTGGCGGGCGTGGCGCCGAGAATCTCTGGCGGCAGGTAGGCGCCCAGCAAATTGCACACCCGCGCGAGCGCGGAGGTGCCGCTCCGGTGCATGCCGAGGACGATTAGCGCGACAGGAGAATTGGTCTCGTACACTCCTCTTCCTTCCCAAGGCGCTGAGCTGGAGCTTTACCGAACAGCAAAAATGGTGGCAAGGAGAGCATCTGCATGAGAGAAAGCCGCCGCACGCATAGACATTTTTCGGGGGAAATCGCCGCCGCCCCGCGGATGCAGCCGCGGCATGAATTTTGGCCCACGCGCCTCCTCGCCCATTTCGCAGCCGGCCGGCGCTTGAGCGGGCAATGGCGCGCGCTGCGCCGGTTCGACTTGGTGCGCGCCGCCAGCACGTTGCTCAGTTCGGCGAAGCGGCTTGGGTCAGAATTGTTTCGCGACAAACCGGACGCAAAGCTCTGCCTCGTGGTTCACGATGCGCTTTGCCACGGCGCACAATATCTGGCGCTGCATTTGGCTCAAACCTGGTCCAAAGATCTGCATATTGGGCTGGAGATCGTGCTGCTCGGGGATGGGCCGCTGAAAGCGCGCTTTGCCGCCTGCGGGCGGGTGCATGATCTCAGCGGCGCAGAGGCACGTGGACCGCGCGCGCGCGATTTGGCGCAGCGGTTAGCGGCGCGCGGAGTGCACGAAGCGGTCTGCAACAGCGCCGCCAGCGGTGATTTTCTGGCGACGCTCACCGAAGCGGGCATTCGATGCGTCTGCCTCGTGCACGAAATGCCGGGCGCCATCGCCCAATTCAACTTGCTCGCGCAGGTCCAAGCGGTTCGCCAGCATGCGGCGTTAGCCGTGTTTCCATCGCCCAGCGTGCGTGACACGTTCCCGGCGGGACCGACACATGCCAGCCAAGTGCGACCCCAAGGGCTCTACAAGCGCAACGCCCTGCGAACGCCGGAGGAACGAAATCGCGCTCGCCGTAAACTGCGGGAACAGTTTGGCCTCCACACCGATGCGCCGATCGTGATCGGCGTTGGATACGGCGACGCGCGCAAGGGCGTGGATTTGTTCGTCGAGGTAGCGGGCAGAGTGGCCGCCGGCACCCCGAACGCTGGGTTTATCTGGGTGGGCGCGATGGACCCGCCGATGCAGCGGTGCGTTGACGCGGCACGTGCGGCGGCGCGGCTGGAGGGAAATCTATTCTTCGCCGGCTTCCAGGAAGCGACCGATGCGTTCTACGCCGGCGCCGATGCGTTCGCGCTCACCTCGCGCGAGGACCCGTTCCCCACCGTACTGATGGAAGCATTGGACGCGGGCCTGCCGTTCGTGGCTTTCACCGGCGCCGGCGGGTTTGACGCGCTGCTTGAAGGTGGGTGCGGTATCGGAGCGCCTGCGTTCGACACCGACGCCTTCGCGCGGGCGATCGGCGGCCTGTTGAGCGATCCGCAGCGGCGGCGCGAGATGGGCGAACTGGGGCGCGAGCTTGTGCGCCGCGAATATTCCTTCCGCCGCTATGCGTTTGACATCGCCGCTCTCGCCTGCGTGCGCCGTCCGCGGGTGTCTGTGATCGTTCCAAGTTTTGACTATGGCGCTTACCTACCGGGCCGCATCGGGTCGATCCTCAAGCAAGCCTACCCGGTCTATGAGGTGCTAATCGCCGACGACGCTTCCAGTGACGACAGCGTGGCGGTGGCGCGCGCGTTGCTTGGCGCCTGCGATGTCGATCACGAGATCATGGTCAACGCAACAAACGGCGGTTCGGCGTTCCGGCAATGGCTGGTCGGGGCGCACCGCGTACGCGGCGACATCGTCTGGATTGCCGAGGCCGATGATTTGAGCGAACCGAATTTTCTCGCCGCCGCCATCGGCGCCTTCACCGATGCGGGCGTAGTGATGAGCTATACCCAATCGAAGATGATCGACGCCGCCGGCGCTGTCATCGGCCCTGATTATTTGGGCTATGTTTCCGACATCGATGACGAACGCTGGCGACGGGCGCACGTCGCCGAGGGCGAGGGGGAGATTCGAGAGGTGCTCGCGGTCCGCAACACCGTGCCGAATGTCAGCGCTTGCCTGTTTCGCCGTCCGGCGCTGGTGGAGGCGCTCGGCGCGCACATCGAAGAGATCGCTGGCTATAGCATCGCCGGCGATTGGGCTGCCTATGTGCGGGTGCTGGAGAAAGGCCGCATCAGCTTCCATCCACGCGCGCTCAATCTGCACCGCCGGCACGAAGGCGGCCTCACCATCGGCGCGAAGCGTACGATTTTGCTGGGCGAGATCCTGGCTATGCAGGCGGCGATCCGCGCGCGCTACACGCCAAGCGCGAAGGCTACGCGCTTGGCGCACGCCTATGCGCAACGGCTTTATGAGGAATTTGGCTTGGCCAGCGCCAAGGCGCCGCAAGTCGCGGACCATCCAGACTTCGCGCGCTTGCTTCAGGCCGGCGCGTCCACGACGGCGGCGCCCAACACCTGAGCGGTGGCGGCGAGGTAGGCCCGGCCGAAGCGGCGGTCGGGTTCGAGATAGGCGCCCTCGGCCCATTCGTTCCAGGCGTTGAGAAAGACGATACGCCGATCCGCGGGTAGTTCACGCCCCGCGTAGCGCACCGCCGCCGCCAACCATTGCGCGTAGGTTTGCGGTTCCGCGCCGTGATAAATGGCGCCAGCGCCAGGGCGGCGGGCTTCGTTGTCCCAACCCGGCATAACGCCCGGAAAAATGGTGACGCCACCCGAACGGGCGCCATCGAGGCGGCGCGCCTGTCGTTCGGCCAGCTTGGCATAATCATAGACCGCGCCCCCATGGCGCGGATTGAGCCAGGCGAGGCTCGGCTCGATACGGTCAGCGGCCATTCCATGGGGCGGAAATTCCGCCAGCGCGTCGAAACCGTCCTCGGCGTGGGCATCGTAGCCAAACGCATTGGCGGCGATGAGGTAAACCCCGGGCCAGCCGCGCTTGTACGCCCGCTCGCGCCAAATCTCGGTCAGGATCCGCAGGTCTGGGATGACGCTGGGGCGATAGACCATCACCACCGGCTTGCCGCCAATACGGAGCGCACGATCATCCTCAAGCTGGCGGGCGATGTCGTCGAACACGGCGGCGTGATCTTCGGGCGAGTGCTGCTGGCCGATCAGCACTTGATCGGGCGCGCCATCCCAGGTGCGCGCCCAGTTTTCGTTGGCCCAGCAGAGCGTGAAGCGGATGTCGATGGAGCGATCGGCGAGGAATGCCTCGATTGGCGCTTCGAGCAGGCGCTTGGCCCCAAACCAGTAATAATGAAAGCAGAAGGCCGAGACCCCGTAAGCGCGAGCGAGTTCGGCCTGCCGTTTCATCATTCCCGGCGTGCGCAAATCGTAGAAGCCGAGTTCGCCAGGCAGCCGCGGCTGATCGTGGCCGACGAATTGCGGCGCCGCCTTCGTGACGTTGCTCCACTCGGTGAAGCCGGGGCCCCACCAGCAATCATTCTCGGGGATGGTGTGGAATTGCGGCAGGTAGAACGCGGTGAGTAAGGCAGGCGGGGTCACCCCCCCGAGTTCGCCGCCCTGCGCAACATAGGCGGGATCGCGGCCACCCCGCGCGAGGGCAAAACGGTCTTCGAAATCGGCGCGCCGGGCGGCGAGTTCTCCCGCGTCAACGGCGGAATTGACGATGATCCGCCCCGCGCCTTCCTTGCCGGGCGCCGCCGCAACCAGCGGCGCAATCCGATCAACCAGAGCGCGGCGGTTAAGGATCGCCGCACGCACAAAGTGCGGCGCGCGGCGAAACAGCGCGCGCGACGCCAACAGCGCGGCGCCGCGCAGCGTCGGGTGCTGCTTTTCGCTCTCCCCATCGTCGATGCGCAGGCGCGTCGGCAGGAATACGCACGCACCCGCGCCAAAGCGCAATTGAAGCGCGCTCGCTGGCTGGAGCAGCTGCACATCCGCGCTCCAGCGGAAGGGCCCGTCCAGGTTCAACGGAAATTCCACGGTGCGGCCGTCGCGGCCGGCGCAAATTAGGGTAGGACGCCCAAGCGCGCCCGAGAGGATTCGCGCCTCGAAGACGAAGGTGTACGCGCCGGGCGACAGGGCCAAATCGCCGCCGACCGCGGGCGAAAGCGAGAGCAGCGGCGCGGGGCCGTTGGTGCGTAAAACCGCGATGGCGCCGCTCTGGTCAAGCGCGATATCGCTTGCCGATACTGACACCAGATCGACGATCATTCAGGACCCTGCGCGGGCGCGAAGTGCGGCGCCAAGGCGCTGACGCCAGCGGCGACGCCGAGCGCCAATATCGCCGCGATCACGACCACCAATATGCTGTGCTTCACCACCGGCAATTTTCCCGGCGCGGCCACCGGATGACGCAATTCTGCATCGAAAACGGATTGGACAGCAGCGGCGAGTTCGGCTTGGCTCGCTGGATTATCCGACACGGCAATCGTCGCGCGCGCGGCCTGGGTCAGCGCCTCAGGCGGCGGCGTATCATCGCATAAGGCCACAACCATCGGGGCGGCGTCGCGCGACCCATATTCGGTGACCACTTCAGCCACCCCCGCTTCGCTGGCGATTGCAGACCAAATCACCACTCTCACCATTCGCGCGCCAAGCCGATAATTCTGGGCTCGCGGCGTCAAGGGCACCAACAGGGTGCGCATCTTGCTCAGGCCAGTTATGGCCGCCAGCGCGATCTCGGTGTCCCTGGGCGCATAAAGAACGATTACTTCAGCCATGAATTCATACCAAACAGGGTTCAACGGGATTGTGGGACCCGGATGCTCGCGTCTTGGATAATGCTACCAAGCCGGTCCTGATGCTTCAACCGGCGGGCGCGCTTGGGCGAACGCGCTGAAGGTGTTAGAAGCCGGCGCATTGCAGGGACCGCCAGAGACCATGAAGATCGTTCGTTTCGATATCGAAGGGCCGGCGCTGGTGACGCCCGAGAGCTTTTCCGACGAGCGGGGCGCGTTCTCGGAGACCTATTCCCGGCGCGCGCTCAAGGATGTTCTCGGCGAGGTCGATTTTATCCAGGACAATTACTCGATTTCGCACCGGCGGGGCACGCTGCGCGGCCTGCATTTTCAGCTGCCGCCCCTTGTGCAGGCAAAGCTTGTGCGCGTGGCGCGGGGCGCCATTTTCGATGTCGCGGTCGATCTGCGGCCGGATTCACCGACGTACAGGCGCCACGTCAGCGCCGAGCTTTCGGCGGCCAACCGGGCGCAGCTCTTTGTACCGGCGGGATTCGCCCACGGCTTTTGCACGTTGGAGGATGACGTGGAGGTGCTTTACAAGGTCGACGCCTATTACAGCGCCGAGCACGACCGCGGCATCGTGTGGTCCGATCCGGATTTGGGCATCGACTGGCCGGTGACGCAAAGTGAGGTGATCTTGTCCGACAAAGACTCGCGCGCGCCGCGGCTCAGCGTCATCGCGCCGCCATTTGAAGAATGGGCCAGCTAGGATGCGGGTACTCATCACCGGCGGCGCCGGGTTCATCGGCTCGGCGTTGTGCCGCCACCTGTGCGCGCAAAGCATCGACGTACTGAACATCGATAAACTCACCTATGCCGGCAATTTGGAGTCGTTGCGGGAGGTGGCGGACGGCGAGAACTACCGCTTCCTGCGCGCCGACATCTGCGATCGCGCGGCGATGGACATTGCGTTCGACGGTTTCGAACCTGATGCGGTGATGCATCTGGCGGCGGAGAGCCACGTCGATCGCTCAATCGACGCCGCGGGAGATTTCATCGACACTAACATTGTAGGCACGTTTGTGATGCTGGAGGCGGCCCGGCGTTATTGGACGCGTTCAGGCAAAAAAGATTTTCGCTTCCTGCATGTGTCCACCGACGAGGTGTACGGCTCGCTTGGCCCAGACGGCCTGTTCTCGGAGACCACCCCCTACGATCCAAGCTCGCCCTATTCCGCCAGCAAAGCGGCGGCCGATCATTTGGCCAGCGCCTGGACACGCACCTACGGATTGCCGGTCGTCATCTCGAATTGCTCGAACAATTACGGACCGTTTCATTTTCCCGAAAAGCTGATCCCACTGATCATCCTCAACGCGATGGAGGGCAAACCACTGCCGGTCTATGGCGACGGCGCCAATGTGCGCGATTGGCTTTTCGTGGAAGACCACGCCCGTGCGCTCCATTTGGTCGTGACCAAGGGAGAAATCGGGCAGAAATACAATATTGGCGGCGCCAGCGAGCGCACCAATCTCGATGTCGTGCGCGGCGTTTGCGCCATTCTCGACCGGCTTCGGCCAGACGCGGCGCCGCATGATCGCCTGATCAAATTCGTAACCGATCGGCCCGGCCATGATCGCCGTTACGCCATCGATTGCAGCAAGATCGAGCGTGAGCTTGGCTGGCGCGCGCAGGAAAGCTTCGAGAGCGGGTTGGAAAAAACCGTGCGCTGGTATCTGGGCAATGAATGGTGGTGGGCGCCGCTGCGCGGGGGCGTCTATGACGGGCGCCGGCTCGGCGCGTTGGCCAAGGCGTAGAGATGCGCCTCGTCGTCACCGGGACCAACGGCCAAGTCGCGCGCGCGCTGCTAGAAATGCGGGCGCCGGGGATCGAGATCATCGCGGTAGGGCGGCCGGATTTCGAACTTGCGGCGCCCGAATGCGTGACGCCTGTGCTGCGCGGCGCCAAGCCGGACGTCATCGTCAACGCTGCCGCCTATACCGCCGTCGACAAAGCCGAGAGCGAGCCCGATGCGGCGTTTGCGATCAACGAGCATGGCGCGCGCGCCGTCGCCGAGGCGGCGGCGGCGCTGGGTGTTCCGTTGATCCAACTCTCCACCGATTATGTGTTCGACGGCGGCAGGGCCACGCCCTACAGCGAAACCGATCCGCCGGCGCCGGTGAGTGTGTACGGCGCGAGCAAATTGGCGGGCGAGGCAGCCGTCGCGGCGGTGACATCCGATCACGTCATTCTGCGTCTGGCTTGGGTGTACAGTCCATTCGGGGCGAACTTCGTGCGCACCATGCTGCGGCTGGCCGAAACCCGCGATGAAATCGCGGTGGTGGCCGATCAAAGCGGCGGACCGACTTCCGCGCTCGACATCGCCGCGGCAATCGCGCAGATCGCCGCCAATCTGGCAACGCGGCCAGACGCGGAAGAGCTGCGCGGCGTGTTTCATCTCAGCCCAGCGGGCGAGGCCAATTGGGCGGAATTGGCGGGCGCCATTTTCGATGCAGCAAGAGCGCGCGGCGGACCAAGCGCGCGGGTGCGTCCGATCAGTACGGCGGAGTATTTGACGGCGGCAAAGCGTCCGGCCAATTCGCGGCTTGACGGGGCCAAGCTCGCGGCGGCACACGGCGTGCGCTTGGGGCATTGGCGCAAATCATTGGCGGTGTGCGTTGACCGGCTGGTCAGCCCGGCGGAGACAGACGCAAGATGAAAGGCATCATCCTCGCCGGCGGCTCGGGCACGCGCCTGCATCCGATGACATTGATCTCATCGAAGCAGTTGATGGCGGTCTACGACAAACCGATGATCTATTATCCGCTGTCGACGTTGATGCTCTCGGGCATCCGCGACATCTTGATCATCTCCACCCCAGACGATTTGCCGAATTTTCGCAAGCTGCTGGGCGATGGCGCGCAATTGGGCTTGAGGCTTTCCTATGCCGAGCAGGCGCAGCCGAACGGTCTGGCCGAAGCGTTCATCATCGGGCGTGATTTCCTCGCCGGCGGGCCGGCGGCGCTGATCCTCGGCGACAATGTGTTCTACGGCTTGGGCTTGAGCAAATTGATGCAGAAAGCCGCGACGTTGCGCCAAGGGGGCGCGGTGTTCGCGGTGCAGGTGAAGGACCCCGAGCGCTACGGCGTGGCGGAGTTCGACCGCAACGGCAAAGTGTTGTCGATCGAAGAAAAGCCCAAGGCCCCAAAATCGCACTGGGCGGTGACGGGGCTTTATTTCTACGGCGCCGATGTTGTCGATGTCGCCGCCGGGCTGAAGCCTTCGCCGCGCGGGGAGTTGGAAATCACCGACGTCAACCGGGTTTATCTTGAGCGCGGGCAATTGCGGGTCGAGCAATTGGGCCGCGGCTTTGCCTGGCTCGATATGGGTACGCCCGATTCGCTGGTGGAAGCGGCCGAATTCGTGCGCTCGCTGGAGAACCGGCAGGGATTGCGCATCGGCTGTCCCGAGGAGATCGCCTATCGCATGGGCTTCATCGGCCGGGACGATCTAAGCCGCCTCGGCGCCGGTTTGGGCAAGAGCGGGTATGGCCAATATCTCATTCGCATCGCCGCGGAAGACGAGCCTTTCGCGCCCGGCGAATAGGGGGACAGAGGCCGGCAAATCCGACCGCCCGCGCGTTGGGCGAAGATTAAGGCGCCAGCAGGAGCGCCTTTATGAGCAACAGCACCAACCTCACCCTCCCCTTCCTCACATTGGGGCAAGCGCAGAAGCACGTTACCGTAAACGAAAACCTGCTGCGGCTGGATGCGCTGGTGCAGCTCAATGTGGTTTCCGCCACGACCAGCGCGCAGCCAGGAAGCCCGAGCGACGGCGCGGTCTACATCCTCCCCTCCGGCAAGACCGGCGCTGACTGGGCAGCGATGGCGAATAACGCGCTGGCTTATTATCGCGACGGCATTTGGGAGCAGATCGCCCCGCGCGAGGGCTGGCTGGCGTTCGTGAAAGACACCGACCAGTTGCTCTACTACACGGGCGCGGCGTGGTCGCTATTTCCGGCGGCGAAGATTCTCACCGTCTCGGCGAGCGATAAGCTGCTCGGGCGGGTTTCCTCCGGCGCCGGCGCGGCCGAAGAAGTAACGTTCACCGACCAGGCGCAGCAGCTCTGCGACGATGCAAGTTTCGGCGCGATGCGCACGACGATGGGCGCGGCTGGCTTGGCCGACGCGAACACGTTCACCGAAAATCAGGCGATTGCGAAAAACCAGAGCGCCGATACCAAGCTCTCGCTCACCAACACCCAGGCGAACGCCAGCGCCTCGGCCAAATTCGAACTGGTGTCGAACACCGGCACAGCTTCTCTGGCGCAATTGTCGCACGAATCGAGCCTTCCCGATTTCATGGTGCTGAGCGCGCCCGCCGCTTTCGTGCTCACCAGCGTCGGTAATCAGATTTTGCAGCGCAACGGCGTCAATTGGATGAGCGTGGGCGCGAACACCGCCGACTTTGGCGTGCCGCTCAAGCTCAAATCCTACACCGTCGCCACGCTGCCTGCCGCCGCCACGGCGGGCGCCGGCGCCACCGCCTACGTCACTGACTGCAACACGGCGACGTTCAACGCCACCGCCGCCGGCGGCGGCGCCAACAAAATTTCCGTCACCTCGGACGGCGCAAACTGGAAAGTGAGCTGAAATGGCCTCAGGCCGCATCGCGCCGAAGCGTTAGAGCGCCGCCTTGACGCGGGCCGGCAGCGCCACAATCAGCACCGCGCCGACACATCCCGCCACCAGCCGCCCGAGCGGCGAGCGCGCGGATTTGCGGAAATAACGCGCAAGCCCCGCCGCCTTATGCCGCTCGATCTCGCGCGAAGAGGCCTCGCTGCTCGAACGCGCGTGCACGCCGACCGCCCCTGGCTCGAACAGGACTTGCCCTCCGGCGTTGGCGACCCGCCAGCACAAATCGATATCCTCGACGTGAAGGAAATAGCCTTCGTCAAATCCGCCGAGCGCATCGAAGCCCTCGCGCGTCAGCATCATCAGCGCGCCGCTGACATTGGCGACCGCGACCGTCGTAGGCGGCATTGGATCGTGGTGGCGATGCAAATCGCGGAACATCGGTGTGAAACGCTCGAACCGCGACAAGCCGGAAAATGTCACGAACGCCGACCAAAGCGTGACGCGGTCGCGGCGCGACCCGCGATCGGGCATGCCCGCCGCATCGCGGAGGTCGCCGCCGACGAGGCCTGGCGCGGGCGCCAAAGCCAGCGCCTCCGCCATGCGCGCCGCGGCGCCCGGCGCCAGCACGACATCGGGGTTGATGAACAGCAGCCGTTCGCCCCGCGCGCGCGCCGCGCCTAGGTTGCATGCGGCGCCAAAACCAATATTGCCGGTCCCGCGCAGCACGCGCAGGCGAGGCGCCGCGGCCGCCTTGGCGTCGAGCCACGCCTCCACATCAGCCGGATTGCCGTTGTCGACCACCACGATTTCGTCGATCTCGGGCGCGCCAATGAGCGCGTCGAGGCATTCGGTCAGCACGGGGCCGGTCTGAAACGAAACCGTAATTGCACTTATGCCCATCGCGTTCCGCTCTCCCCGAAGCGGCAACCAAGCGCGGCAAAATACAGTTGGACGCGCGCTTCGGAAAGGGCAAAAGCCAGCTCATGAGCACGCCGCCAGCGCGCCGCCAGCAACGCGCTGTCGCGGCGCTGTTCTTGATGGTGCCCGCCGCCGGCGTGGCGGGAGGCTTGGCGCTTGCGCCGTTGCTGGCGCTGTTTGGCGCCGTCGGCGCGCCCTGGACCAAGCCACGCAAGCTCCCTTGGCTCCCGCTCATCGTCCTCGCCGCGGCGAGTTGGGCGGCATTGAGCATTTTGTGGTCGCCCGCGCCGCGCCCTGAGCAGGCGCTGAAAATCCTCGCCATCGCCGCCGCCGGGTCGGCGTTTGTCGCAGGCGCGGCGGGCTTGGGTGCGTCGGCGAGACCGATGGCGCGCGCCGCTTTGGTGGCGGGCGTGCTGGTGTTGGCGTTGCTGCTGGGCATTGAAGCTTTGTTCGATATGCCGCTCACCCGCACGGCCCAGCCCGGCGCGCCAACCGGCTTGATCGAACGCAATCCCGGCCGCGGCGTGCTGCTGCTCGAATTGTTCGGGTTCGCTGCGTTGGCGGCGTTGCGGAATTATCCGCGCGGTTTGCGCTGGGGGTTAGGATTGGCGTTGCTCGCGGCAATGGCGGTGCTGTCACGGCAGTTCGCGATGGACGCCAACGCCGCCGCTGCTGAGCTTGGCTTGGCGGCGTTTGCATTGGGTTATGCCGCGCCGCGGCTGGCGCCGCGCTTGATCGGGTTTGCGCTGGCGGGATGGATGCTCGCAGCGCCTTGGGCGCTGCTGGCGCTAACGCAGTTCACGGAAGCGCTGGCTTTGAGGCTGCCGGCTTCGTGGGGCATGCGCGTGCATATCTGGAACTATGCCGCCGCGCGCATTGCCGAAAAACCGCTGTTCGGATGGGGCCTTGATGCGTCGCGCACGTTCGGCGCCGAGCAGCGCCTGGGTGATTTGCGTTTCCCGGCGATTCCGCTGCATCCGCACAATTTCAGCGTGCAGATTTGGCTCGAAACCGGCGCGGTTGGTGCGCTCGTGTTCGCCGCCGCTATCGCCGCTGCGGGCATGGCGGCGGCGCGTGCGATTGGCGCACAGCGCGCGCCGGCGGCCGCGGCGGCGGCGAGTTTCGCGATTATCGGATTTGCCTGGAACGTAAGCTACGGCGCTTGGCAGGAATGGTTCATGGCGACGCCCTTTATCGCCGCCGCCGCCATGCTGCTGGCGCGGCGCGAAGCGCCCCAATGAGCGGCGCCCCTGCCCGCGTCGCCATCATCACCGTCACCTATAACAGCCGCCGCCATTTCGCGCGGCTGAAGGCGGCGTTGTTGGCGCAGACGGTTCCGTTCGCGCTCTACGTTGTCGACAATGCTTCCGCACCCACGGAGCGCCCGCGCGCCGCGGATTTTCCAGACGGCGCGTTGATCATCCAGCACGAAGAAAACACCGGCTTCGCTGCCGCCAACAATTGCGCGGCGGCCTTGTTCGACGGCGCGTTCATCGCGCTGTTGAACCCCGACGCCTTTCCAGAACCCGATTGGCTGGCCGAGCTGTTGGCCGCCGCGGCGCGCTGGCCGAGCGCGGCCGCTTTCGGCTCAACCCAGATCTCCGCCGCCGCGCCTGATTGTTACGACGGCCTGGGCGATTGCTATTCGGCGGCGGGCTTTCCATGGCGCGGCGGATTCGGCTGGCCGCGCAGCACCCCCGCCGTGGAAGGCGAGACGTTTTCGCCCTGCGCGGCGGCGGCGCTCTACCGCAACCAGGATTGGCGCGCCGCCGGCGGTTTCGACGAACGTTTCGTCTCGTATTGCGAAGATGTCGACCTTGGCTTCCGGCTGCGGCTGGCCGGCAAAATCTGCGTGCAAGCGGCCAAGGCCAAGGTGCACCATGTCGGCAGCGCCTCCAGCGGGCGGCGTTCCGATTACGCAATGTTTCACGGCGCACGCAACCGGCTCTGGACCTATGTCAAGAACATGCCGGCGCCGCTCTTGGTCCTCACCCTGCCCGCCCATGTCTTGGGAACGCTGGCGCTGCTGATGGCCGCGCCTTTCACCGGCGCTGGCTTGGCGGCTTGGCGGGGCGTGTGGGCGGGGCTGGCGGGCCTCGGGCATGCTTTGCGCGCCAGGCGCCGCCCGAGCGCCACTCTGGCGGAGATCGCCGGCGCGTTGACGTGGCGGCCGGACAAACTCATCCGCCGCGCGCCCGGCATCCGCCCGCGCAAGCTCAGTCAGCGCTGATATTGCGCTGATTTATATCGAAAATTTTTGAGACGCGTGAGGCTCAGAGCGCGAACAGCAGCGCCGCGAGCTGCATATTGCGGTCTGGCGCTGAAGTGTAATCGTCGCCGCCGATATAGGTGACGACGCTGGCGCCGCTGAATTGGACCGCAGGCGCCTCATAGCTGACGGACACGGGCGCCACCTCAACCACCGGCGCAAGTTCGACAATGACCACGGATTCGGGGGCGACCAAGGTGTCGGTCACGTCCAGGACGCCGCGAAGCTCGGCCTCAACCACCATCGGGGCGATGCTCAGCGCATTTCCACGCGCCGCGATCGCGCGCATGTGGGCGATTTCGTCCCGCGTGGACGCACGGAGGGTGCGCAAGGAGACCGCGCTGTCACGCAGCCGGGCGCGAATGTCAGCCAGCTCAACGTCGGTGATCGGGGCCGGGAACGGGGCCAGTTCGCCCAAGGCGCTTGAGGTTGGCGAATGGGCCGAACCCGCCGCGACGCTGGTTCCGATCATGCCGCCAAGGCCGGCCGGGGAGAAAATCGTGACCGCCAGAACCGTCGCGGCGACGCCAGAAAGACTTGATTTTACAATGGTATCGCGCACATCGTGGCGGTACTGAACCAGGCCCTTCGTTTCGACTGGCTTGCTCGGCATCACCTGGCTCCCGCCCACGCGCTATGCTTCCCGGACGCGAACGTACGGGTGCAGCCCGTAACAAAGCTTAAATCCCGTCCGGCGCCAAGGCCAAAATGGCGCCCGACAATGACGATGCCGACAGATTGCTGGGCCGCGACATCTGGGACACGCGCCGGCCCAGGCGATGGCGTTTGCTTTTGCCGCCGCGCGCTCCTAACGATCCGGAATCTTGAACGCCATCAAGCGCCCCGCTCATGCATCCGTCTGACGTCCCTCCCGTGCTCGTCACCGGCGCGGCAGGCTTTATTGGCTTTCACTTGGCGACGAAATTATTGGCGCAGGGCCGCCGCGTTGTTGGGCTCGACAACCTCTCCGATTATTACAGCGTCGATCTGAAACACGACCGGTTGAAAATGCTGGCGCAACACGTGGGCTTCGCGTTTCAGCAGATCGATCTGGCCGACCGGCCTTCGCTCTCGGCGCTGTTTCGCGCGCACGATTTCAAATTGGTGTTCAATTTGGCTGCCCAAGCGGGCGTGCGCTATTCGCTGAGCAATCCGCACGCATACGTGAGTTCAAACCTGGATGGGTTCGTCAATCTGCTCGAAGCGTGCCGGCAGAGCGAGGTGAAGCACCTTGTGTTCGCGTCGTCGTCGTCGGTCTATGGCGCGGGCACGGCGATGCCGTTCTCGGTGCACCAGAATGTCGATCACCCGCTCTCGGTTTACGCCGCGACGAAGAAGGCCAATGAGCTGCTCGCGCATGCCTACGCGCACCTCTACCGCCTCCCCTGCACGGGCGTGCGTTTCTTCACCGTGTACGGCCCATGGGGACGACCGGACATGGCGGTGTTCCTGTTCACCAAAGCCATCCTCGCTGGCGCGCCGATAGATGTGTTCAACAACGGCGAGATGAGACGCGATTTCACCTATGTCGACGATGTGGTTGAGGCGCTCGCGCGCCTGGGCGAGAGGCCGGCCGCGCCCGATCCCGATTGGAACAGCGCGCAGCCCGATCCGGGTTCGAGCAATGCGCCCTACAAGCTCTACAACATCGGCAATCACACGCCGATCAAGGTGACCGATCTGATTGCGGCGCTGGAGCGCGCGATCGGCAAGAAAGCGATTTTGAACATGTTGCCGATGCAGCCTGGCGATGTACCCGCGACCTTCGCCGATGTGGAAGATTTGGCGCGCGATGTCGGGTTTGCGCCATCGACGCCGATTGAAGAAGGCGTTGAACGCTTTGTGAGGTGGTACCGGGATTATTACGGGGCTTGAGGCTGGGCGCCCTTTTTCCCGATCCAAGCGTTGCCAACCCCTCACCCGCCCCGTATCAAGTCCGGGGCGACCTCTCCCCGTTCTCGGGGAGAGGTCGCCCCCGTCTTGATACGGGGCGGGTGAGGGGATGGCAACGCGTGGATCGGGAAAAAGGGCCCCCAGCCTCAAGCCCCGGAAAAATCCCCGTACCACCACAAAAAGCGT
>JANNFH010000007.1:0-4795 GCA_031379565.1 Alphaproteobacteria bacterium | reverse complement strand
GGGGCGCACGCAGTGCGAACCCGGAACCCAGCGGATCGAAGGGCGCTTTGTTTGCCCCTGGGTTCCGGGTTCGGCTTCGCCGCCCCGGAATGACGGGTCTTGTTTGGCGGGTGTTAAACGATGAAGGATTGGCCGCTATGGGAAGTGTTCGTGCGCCCCAAGGGCGGGCTCTCGCATCGCCACGTCGGCAGCGTGCATGCGACCGATGCGAAGATGGCGGTTGAGCACGCGCGCGACGCGTACACGCGGCGTATGGAAGGCGTGAGCTTGTGGGTCGTCCCGTCGGCCCAAATCACCGCTTCCGATCCGGGCGATGCAGCGGCCTTGTTCGAGCCGGCGGAAGATAAAATCTATCGCCACCCCACGTTTTACACGATCCCCCCTCACATCAAACACATCTGATGGCTACGCTCGCTCCCCTCGCTGTGTATGCGCAGCGCCTCGGCGACGATGGCCTGATCTTGGGCCAACGTTTGTCGGAATGGTGCGGCCACGCGCCGGCGCTTGAAGTCGATTTGTCGCTGGCCAATGTCGCGCTCGATTTGGTTGGGCAAGCGACGCATTTCCTGGGCCTTGCCGGCGAGATCGAAGGCAAGGGCCGCGACGGCGATGCGCTGGCGTTCAAACGCGACGTGCTGGATTTTTCCAATTGCCTGTTGGTGGAGCAGCCTAACGGCGATTTCGCGCAGACCATCGCCCGGCAATTTCTGTTTTCGGCGTTTCAGGAATTGCAATTCGAGGCGTTAACAGCGTCGAAAGATGCGCGCCTTGCCGCCATCGCCGCAAAGGCGGTGAAGGAAGTCACCTACCACGCCACGCTCGCCGGCGATTGGATGGTGCGCCTGGGCGACGGAACAGAAGAAAGCAAGGCGCGCTTGATCGCCGGCCTCGATTGGATGTGGCGCTTCGTCGATGAATTATTCGAGATGGACGCGGTCGAGACCAAGCTGGCGAAAGCGGGCTTGGCCATTGACAAAGCCACGCTGCGCGCGCGCTGGGACGCAAGAATTGATTCCGTGCTGGCCGACGCAACGCTGGAGCGCCCCGCCGCGCGCCGCGCCGTGCTGGGCGGCCGCACCGGGCGCCATTCCGAACATCTGGGGCACTTGCTGAGCGAGATGCAATTCCTGCAACGCGCTTATCCGGGCGCGACATGGTGAGCAAAGGCCCCTCCGTCATTCCGGGGCGGCCGAAGGCCGAGCCCGGAACCCAGGGGCCAACGATGCACCCTACGTTCCCCTTGGTTCCGGATCGCGCTCCGCGCCTCCGGAATGAAGCAGAGAGAGAAATACTCCAAATACTCCAAGACATCCCCGACCCCGAAATTCCCTGCGTGTCCGTGCTCGATCTTGGCATCGTGCGCGACATCAGCGCCGATTCAGTAACAATCACCCCCACCTACACCGGCTGCCCCGCCACGTTCGCGATCGAGCAGTCGATCCGCCTGGCGCTCAATAGCGCGGGCTTCTCTGGTGTCGCGCTTAAGACAAGTATCGCGCCGCCTTGGAGCACGGATTGGATTACCGACGAGGGCCGCGAGAAGCTGCGCGTGTACGGCATTGCTCCCCCACCCCGCGGCGCCAATTCCGCGAGCCTGAACGCCGCGCCTGCGGAATGTCCGCGCTGCCGCTCGCACGACACCGAAGAAATCAGCCGCTTCGGGTCAACGCCCTGCAAAGCATTGTGGCGCTGCCTCGCCTGCGCCGAACCCTTCGACCGCTTTAAGTGCCATTGAATGAGCATCGATTTTCATCCCTTACGCGTCGTGGAAGTGAAGCGGGAAACACCGGATTCGGTGTCGGTCCGCCTGGAGGCGCCGCCAGAATTGGCCGCCCAATTCGCCTTTCGCGCCGGGCAGCATCTAACCTTCAAGCGCGACATTGGCGGCGAAGAAGTGCGGCGTAATTATTCGCTCTGCGTTGCGCCGTCGGAAAACCTGTTGAAGATCGGCGTCAAGCGTATTGCCGGCGGGTTGTTTTCCAATTGGGCCAACGACGCATTGAAGCCGGGAGACACCATCGAGGCAATGGCGCCGCATGGTAGTTTTTGCTGGGATTTCGAGCCGAATGCGGCGCGTTCTTACGTGGCGTTCGCGGGCGGTTCAGGCATCACGCCGGTGCTGTCGCTGCTGAAGACCGCGCTGGAGGCCGAACAAGCTTCGCGCTTCACCTTGTTTTACGGCAACCGCACCTCGGCCAGCATCATGTTCCTGGAGGAATTGGCCGCCCTCAAGAATCGCTGCCTCGACCGGCTGCAGGTGTTTCACTTCCTCGAAGACGAGGAAGAAGAAATCGATCTGTTCAACGGCAGGCTCGACCGCGCCAAGGCCGAGACGATCCTAACCAAGCTGGTGAAAACGGCGGATGTGGATGCCTTCTTCATCTGCGGGCCTGGGCCGATGATGGATGCGATCGAAGCGGCTTTGCGCGCGCGCGGCGTGACCAAGCCGCGCATCCTGGTTGAACGCTTCACCACCGCTGCGCTGTCGGAAGCTCAGGCTACGGCGGCGCGCGCGCTGGAGCAAAAGGCGGCGGGCTTGAAGATGAGCGTGACGCTCAACGGCCGACGCGTGCAGGTGAGCTTCGATCCAGCCAAGCACTCGATCCTTGACAATGTGCGCGCCGCCGGCCTGCCCGCGCCGTTCGCCTGCAAAGGCGGGGTCTGCGCCACCTGCCGCGCCAAAGTGACCGCCGGTGAAGTGACGATGAAAGTAAATTACGGCCTTTCCGAAGCCGAGCTTGCCGAAGGCTATGTCCTCACCTGCCAGGCGACGCCGGTGAGCGAGGGCGTGGCGCTAACCTATGACGGGTGAGGCCGTTAATGCGCCGCCTTCGCCAAGCCACCTAAAACCACATCCACCGCCATATCCCCCAGCGCCTCCGCACTGACCGCACCGCGTGGATCAAACCAAGTGTGGGTCCAATTGATCATACCGAAAAAAAGCATGGCGGCGGCGCGCGCGGCGCTGAGGCCCGCCAACTTCGGCTCAATGGCGGTGAGCAAGCGTTCGACCATGCCGATCAAGCCCCGTTGCACGGCGACGATTTCCGCGCGCCGAGCCGGCGGCAGGTGCTGTAGGTCGTTGAGCAGCACTTTGTGGCGTTCGGCGGCGCCAACATAGAGGCGCATGAAACCGCGGCTTAGCGCACGCAATTGTTGTTTTGGATCATCCGAACACGCAATCGCGACGCGCGCGGCCAAATCGAGCGCCGTCACATGCGAATGCATCACTTCAAAGAGAATGTCCTCCTTGGCGGCATAATAATGATAGATCGCCGATTTGGAGAGGCCGCAGGCTTCGGCAAGGTCCGACACGCTGGCGCCCAGGAAGCCGCTTCTGGCGTAGAGATGCGCGGCTTGCACGGCAATCTGCTCGCGGCGCTGGTCGTAATCGGCGGCTTGCGTGCGTGCCATGTCTCAGAATGCAACCCTGCGGCGGGCCCGTGTCATACGCTACCGCGGCGAAGGCGCGCCAGCTGGCGGCGCGGAAGTGGTGGAGCCTAGCTCCACCTAACTCTGTGTTTGCACGCGTCCGCTGGTGTTCGCCAGCATCCATGTATCCCCCGGAATTAGAATATTTTTCCTCTCATACCTCGCCGCACGCGTCCATTGACGCCCGCCCTAAGCAACGCCACGTTTGTGGGTAGAGCGTGGGTACAGAACCCACTTGGGACGGATCGAGACAAGCCATGGCCGGCATCCACCGACTGACCTCGCGCGCAGTGGCGACGGCCAAGGCGCCGGGGCTCCATGCGGACGGCGGCGGGCTCTATCTCCAGGTGACACGCGACAAAGACGGCGCGCCCAAGCGCTCTTGGGTATTGCGTTACAGCGCTCCCGACGGTCGCCGTCGCGAGATGGGCTTGGGCTCAGCTGGCCAGGTTGATCTGGCCGAGGCGCGCGCAGCGGCGCTCGACGCGCGTAAGCAAGCCAAGGCCGGCGTCGATCCCATTGCCGCGCGCGCCAGTAGTCGCCGCAAGGCGGCAGCCAGCCGCGCCAAGGCACTCAGCTTTCGACAATGCGCCGAGGCTTATCTCGCCAGCCATGAAGCCTCCTGGAAGAACGCCAAGCACCGCTGGCAATGGCAAAACACTCTCGAAGGGCATGCCTATCCCGTTTTCGGCGACACGCCCGTCGGCGATATCGATGTCGATATGGTGATGGCCGCGCTCGACCCGATTTGGCTCACCAAGACCGAAACCGCCTCACGCCTACGCGGGCGGATCGAGGCGATCCTCGATTGGGCGGCCGTGCGCGGCCATCGCAAAGGTGAGAACCCAGCGCGCTGGCGCGGCCATTTGCAGAAGGCGCTGCCCACGATCAAGAAATCGCTCCGGGTTCGCCATCATCCGGCTTTGCCATTCGCCGACATCGCTCCCTTCATGCAGAAACTCGCACGCCAAGCGGGCGTGTCGGCGCGGGCCCTTGAATTCTGCATCCTCACCGCCACCCGAACCGGCGAAACCATCCACGCCCGCTGGGGCGAAATCGACCTCGACAAAGGAATGTGGATCATTCCCGCCGAGCGCATGAAGATACCGCGCGAACACCGGGTCCCGCTGTCGCCAGCGGCGCTGGCGATCTTGGTCAATCTGCGCCAAAGCGCGGCGCCACTTGATTTCCTTTTTCCTGGTTTGCGCGCCGGCCAACCTTTGTCGAACATGGCGCTGCTGATGACGCTGAAGCGGATGGGTCGCGGCGATCTCACCACGCACGGCTTTCGCTCGACGTTCAGGGATTGGGCCGCCGAAAGCACAGATTTCCCGCGCGAAGTGGCGGAAGCGGCGCTGGCGCA